>USFL01000282.1 GCA_900553905.1 uncultured Eubacteriales bacterium
CCGCTTGCTCGCCGGCTACGAGGGCGCGACCGGCATCAAAACCGGCTATACCCGTGCGGCGGGACGCTGCCTGGTGTTCGGAGCCCGGCGCGACGGGTTGGAGGTCATCGGCGTGGTGCTCAACTGCGCCGACTGGTTTAACGAGGCGGCCCGTCTGATGGACCTGGGCTTTGAACGCTACGAGGGCTTCACGGCGCTGTCGGCGGGCGAGACGGTGCGCGTGCTGCCGGTCACGGGCGGCAGACAGGACACGGTTTACATCTGCGCGGGCGCGGATCTGACCGCCGCCGTGCCAAAGGGTGAAATTCCTGCGCTGGAATACGACATGCCGGACTCTCTGCCTGCCGGCATGCAGATGGGGGACGCGGTGGGGGAGGCGCGCATCCTGCTGGATGGGTGCACGCTGGCCTCCGTGCCGCTGGTGCTGACCGAAAGCCTGACCCCGCGCGACTACGCCTTTGAGCTGGAGCGCGTGCTGCGCTGCTGGCCGCTGCAGGGCGAGCCGCTTTCACAATGAGGTTCTCGCTGCCCGGAGGCGTTCGGGCGGCGCTTTTGTTTCTTTTTGCATCCAGATAGTCCGCGTGGAAAAATAGCAAATTTTCACGTCTGATAGTTGACAGGCAAGCTGAACTATGATACAATTTTATCTCGTCAGCGGGTACCCTGAGGATTAGCCCCAAGCGCGTTGCGCGCTGTGCGCCTGTAGCTCAGCCGGATAGAGCAACGGCCTTCTAAGCCGTGGGTCAGGGGTTCGAATCCCTTCAGGCGCGCCAGACGTGGTGGGTATAGTTCAGCGGTAGAGCGCCAGATTGTGGCTCTGGATGTCGTGGGTTCGAACCCCACTACTCACCCCACTTTTCCCCTTGTTGGGGTATCGCCAAGCGGTAAGGCACGGGACTTTGACTCCCGCATTCGTAGGTTCAAATCCTGCTACCCCAGCCAGCAATCGCCGCAAGGCTGATACAAGAAGATCGACATCCAGATGGGATGCCGGTCTTATTGTTTTTTTGGCGGCTGAATCATTTTACGAAAGCGGGGGCCGGATCGCGCAAGGCTTCGGGGAGGCGAACACAGCATGAAAGTATATCAGGCGGGAATCGACATCGGTTCGACGACGGTGAAACTCGTGGTGACGGATGAGGACGGGCGCACGCTTTTCAGCGACTACCGCCGTCACTGCGCGCGCACGCAGGAAACGCTGGCCGCCCTTTTGCGCGACGTGCGCGACCGGCTGGGCTCGTGTAGCCTTCGGGTGGGCATGACGGGGTCGGGCGCGCTGTCGCTGGCCGACGCGCTGCACGTAGCCTTCGAGCAGGAGGTCGTGGCGGTTGCCGAGGCGCTGGAAGCTGCCGCGCCGGGCACGGATGTGGCCATTGAGCTGGGTGGAGAGGATGCGAAGATCATCTATTTCACCGGCGGCGTGGAGGAGCGCATGAACGGTGTGTGCGCGGGCGGCACGGGTTCGTTTATCGACCAGATGGCGGCTCTTTTGAAAACGGACGCAGCGGGCCTGAACGACCTGGCGGCGGGCTATCACGAGATCTATCCCATTGCGGCGCGCTGCGGCGTGTTCGCCAAGTCGGACATCCAGCCGCTTATCAACGAGGGCGCGGCCCGTGAGGACCTGGCGGCCAGCATCTTCCAGGCCGTGGTGAACCAGACCATTTCGGGCCTGGCCTGCGGCAAGCCCATCCGCGGGCGCGTGGCGTTTCTGGGCGGACCGCTGCATTTTTTGCCGGAGCTGCGCAACGCCTTCATCCGCACGCTGCACCTGACGGAGGAAACCGCTATCACCCCGGCCGACAGCCACCTCTTTGCCGCCCGCGGCGCGGCCATGCGCGCCGGAGGCAAGGAGGTGCCGCTGGAGCAGCTGATCGACCGGCTTGCGCAGGGGGTGGCGCTGACCGAGGGCCTCAAGCGTCTGCCGCCGCTATTCGCCAATCATGAGGAATACCGTGATTTTCTTCAGCGGCATGAGCGCGCCGCCGTCCGCAGGGGCGATCTGTCCGCCTATCGCGGAGAGTGCTTCCTGGGCATCGACGCGGGATCGACCACCACCAAAATGGCCCTCATCGGCATGGAGGGCGAGCTGCTTTACTCCTTCTACGCCGGGAACCAGGGCAGTCCCATCGAGACGGCCAAGCGTGCACTGGGCGAGTTGGCTGCGCTCATGCCTGCCGGGGCCAGAATCGCGCGCTCCTGCTCCACCGGCTATGGCGAGGCGCTGCTCAAATCGGCTTTCTGCCTGGATGAAGGCGAGGTGGAAACCATCGCGCACTGCACGGCGGCGGCGTTTTTTGACCCCCGCGTGGATTGCGTGCTGGATATCGGCGGGCAGGATATGAAGTGCATCAAGCTCAAGGGCGGCGCGGTGGATACCGTGCTGCTCAACGAGGCCTGCTCATCGGGCTGCGGATCGTTCCTGGAGAATTTCGCCATGTCCATGGGCTATACGGCGGAGGGCTTTGCCGCAGAGGCGCTCTTCGCGCCCCAGCCCGTCGATCTGGGCACGCGCTGCACCGTGTTTATGAACTCCAACGTCAAGCAGGCGCAGAAGCAGGGCGCGTCCGTGCAGGACATCTCCGCGGGTCTGGCCTGCTCGGTGGTCAAAAACGCGCTGTTCAAGGTCATCAAGCTCTCCAGCGCCAAGGCGCTGGGCGAGCATGTGGTGGTGCAGGGCGGCACCTTCCACAACAAGGCCGTGCTCAGGGCCTTTGAGCAGCTGTCCGGGACCGAGGCGGTGTGCCCGGACATTGCGGGCATCATGGGCGCGTTCGGGGCGGCGCTGCTGGCGCGAGAACGCTACACGGGCCAGCCCACCTCCATGCTGCCCATCCCCAAGATCCTTGCGCTGGGCTACCGCACCACCACGGCGCGGTGCCAGGGCTGCGTCAATCACTGCATGCTCACCATCAACCTCTTTGACGGAGGCAGGCGGCATATCACGGGCAACCGCTGCGAAAAGGGGCTGGGCGGGGAGCATACCAGCCAAAACGGACCCAACGTGCCCGCCTACAAGCTGCGCCGCATGTTCGACTACCCCCCTCTGGAGGCTGCGGACGCGCCCATGGGCGAAATCGGCGTGCCGCGCGTGCTCAATCTCTACGAAAACTATCCCTTCTGGGC
>USFL01000283.1 GCA_900553905.1 uncultured Eubacteriales bacterium
GGCGCGTTTTGAAGCGCTTACGCATATGCAACGGAACGAATCTGGGTTTTCTTCCCACGCCGTCGGGTTTGAGCTGCCAAAAATGTAACAATCCCCCGGCAAAAAAAGGGACCGCCTGACGGCGGCCCCCCCAAAAAGCCAATTTTCAAACCACAATCCGGTCGCACACGCCCAGCACCAGCTCGCGCAGGGCCTCGGCGTAGCAGGCCATCTCCCGCGCGTTCTGCACGGAGAGGTAAAGGATATGGATGATGGAACCCACCATCTCGTCCGATACGCGAAAAGCCACGCCCTCTCGCTTGAGCAGCTCCAGAATGCTCATGGACATGCTCTTGAAGTGGGCCAGTGCCTCGTCCGTGGCGGCCAGCGCGACCAGCTGGGGCATATCCTCCTTGAGAAAGCGCATCACATTCAGCTCCGCCAGACGGTCGAAAGCGGCGTTGACCGCCTCGGCGGTGCGGTCACGGTTGCTCTTTCCCTTCGATTGGCGCAGCGCGCGCTGCGCCTCGCCGACGATGAGCATTTCAAAATGCATGCCCACCTGCAAAAACAGCTGTTCCTTGCTTTCATAAAACTTATAGAAGGTGGACTTTGAAATCCCCGCGTCCGATGTGAGACGCTCCAGGGACACCCGCTTGACGTCCATGCTCACCGCGTGGCGGCAAGCGCTGTCAAAGAGCCGGGCGCGAATATCCTCCATCTGCTGCGGCGTAAATGCCTGCGGCATATCCTTTTCCCCCTCTGAAAGACCGTTGTTTTATTCCACCGATTTGAGCGCTTCCACCATGTCGATGCCGCGGACCTTACGCGTCAGCAGGAGCTGAATCAGCAGGCTGAACACATAGGTGACCACGCTTGCCAGCACCACTGACAAAACCGCCGGACGGCTGGGATAGGCCAGCGTTTCCGATTCGCATACCTTGAGCACCAGCCCCGTCAGGACGATGCCGGGGAGAATGCCGCACACCACGCCCAGAAGGCTGACGATGTTGTTTTCGCCGATGATCAGGCCGCGGATCTCCTTCTGATGGTAGCCGAGCACCTTGAGCGTGGCGTACTCACGGGTGCGCTCGGAGAAGTTCATCAGGCCCATGTTATAGCAGATCACAAAGGCCAGCGCCAGAGCGATCAGGGTGATCATGGCGAAGATCGAGGCCAGCATATCCAGCATCTTTGTCAGTTCCTCCGCCTGATCCACGGGCCAATTGAGTTTATCCACTTCCTCCATGGCGTCCAGCTCGTCCAGGCAGGTTTGCGTGGGACCCTTGATCAGCAGCGCGGTGGGCGTAAAGTCGCCCTTGCGCAGGCTTTCCCAGGTTCCGCTTTCCATGTACAGGCCCTGGGAGACGCTGTTGTATACGATTTGCGTGATCGTGATGCGCGCGGGCTCATCGTCGCCGGGGAAGAACAGCTCCAGCGCATCGCCCACGGAAACCTCCAGCGTATCCGACAGCTTTTGGGTGATGGCGGCTCCGCCGGGCAGGATGTCCACCAGCGTTTCGTTCTTGCCCACGCGCAGCATCGTCTGCCCCGGCTCCACCACGGTCAGCAACGTTGTCCGGCTCTGGCTGGACGACCGTGCGCTCACCGATTTTTCCATGATGCATTCCACGCCCTCGGCATCCAGGCGGCGGCGGTAGCTGTCCGCCGAGTCGGCCTCGCCGATCAGGTCGGCGCGCACATCATAGCACAGCGCCTTGGTATAGTGGTTTTCGGCCAGTGCATTGACCGAATCCTGCAATCCCAGGGAAGCGATGATCAGCGCGTTGCAGCACAGCACGCCCACGAAGGACATGATGGTGCGCATGCGGTTACGCATGAGGTTGCGCACAACCATTTTGGTATTGAAGTTGAACCGCCGCCACAGGAAACCCACGCGCTCCAGCAGAATGCGCCTGCCCGCCTTGGGCGGCTTGGGCCGGAGCAGGTCAGCGGTGGTTTCGCGCGCGCTCTTTTGATAGGTGTAGAGGCAGATCAGCACGCTCATCACCACGGTGAGCGCCACCATGGCCCACGCCTCGCGCGAGATGGCGGGATACAGCTTGTAGGGATATTCGTTCTGCCCCAGCAGCAGCGCCCAGATCACATTGGGCAGCAGCGCATGTCCGGCCACCACGCCCAGCAGCGATCCGATCAGCGAGGGCCATATGGCATAGGCCAGGTAGTGCCCGCGGATACGCCGCGAGGGATAGCCCAGCGCCTTGAGCGTGCCCAGCTGCAAGCGCTGGTTTTCGATCATGCGGGTCAGCGTGGTCATCACGATGAGCGCGGCCACCGCATAGGCGATGAGCGGGAACACCAGCGTGAGGTTGGAAAACATGTCGGCATTGCTCTGCGCATTGGCTGTGCTCTGGTGTGCGCGGCGGTTGACCACCAGCGCAGTGGGCAGCGCGGCCTCAATGGCGTCCTCCGCCTGCCCGGCGTCCACGCCCTCTGCAAGCTTCACCAGCACCTGCGTCATGGGCAGATCCGGCATGCCGCAGGTATTGATGAGGATATAGCCGTACTGGTCGGGATTGGGATATACCCCGTCGGTCACGCAGATGAACTCCGGGCTGTAGACCACGCCCCGCACCACAAAGCTGTATTCCTGGCCGGACAGCTTCACGCCCACTCGGTCCCCGACCGAAAGGCCGTGCGCCTGGGCAAATCCCGCCTGAATCAGGCATCCGCGGGAATCCGTCTGGGTGAGCGCCTCGCCCTGGACCACCAGCGGCTGGTTGATGCGCATGGCGCCGTCATAGGCCGTCACATTCAGCGTGGGATTGCCGGGCAAGGTGCTTTCCAGCTCCGCCGTGGCGCGCGCGCATACGTCGCTCACCCCGCTGATGGCGCGGATTCGCTCCAGGGTATCGCGGTCCGCGCTGGGCACGCTGACCCAGAAATCCGCCAGATTGTTTTGGGCGAAGTAGGTATCAATCGTGCCCTGCGCCAGCCGCGCCGTACCGTCCAGCCCGGCAAACATGAACGTGCCCAGCGAACAGAGCATCACAATGGCAAAAAACTGCATGCCAGACCGGCGCATATCGCGCACCAGCTTTTTTCCCAGAGCGCTCATGGCCATGGGCACGTTCCTCCTTCGGCAGCGAATCAAATAAAAACAAAATATGGAATTTGTTTTCAGC
>USFL01000284.1 GCA_900553905.1 uncultured Eubacteriales bacterium
CGCTGAATGAATCGGACATCCTGCTTGCGGACACGGAGGGGATGCTTGCGCAGGTTGCGGACGCGATCTTTCAGGATGGGTCGCTGTATGCCGTGCCCTCCCTTGTGCTCGTGACCGTGTGGGAAGGGGCGGAGGAGGTGCCCGCCACGCTGGAGGCGATGCTGGAAAAGCATGCCGCATGGACGGAGGAGGCGCCGCTTGTGGCCCATGCGTGGGAGGGCGGCACATGGACGAAGGACGATTATGCGAGCCTGCTGCTGACCGCCTGCATCACGGAGGCGTATCAGGCCGGCGGGGCCGTGGACTTCCGCGAGGAAGCCTTCGTGCGCATGCTCACGGCGCTGCGGGATGCAAGGCTGCCCGAAGCGGAGGGTGAGGCGTGGCTGGACCCGGACGAGATCGTCTCGCTTTCGGGATTTGAGGACATGCCCACTTCCGGCGACTGGACCTATGAGCCGGGGACCACGCCCCCGCCGCCCTCGGCGCCGGACTGGCAACTGCCGCCCGCCCTGTCGTCGGACGCGCGGCAGACCGCCGGGGCCAACCTGCTGGTGTACGTGCTCAACCCCAACGCGCGCCATCCCGACCTGGCCGTGACCTATCTGGAATACCTCTGCGGACATCGTGCGCTGGATGAGGAGGCGCTGCTCAAGCCCGCGTCCGCCAGCCCCGTGCTGCATCCCCAGATTGAGGAGTGGATCGCGTGGATCATCGAGGACCAGCATGCGTTGGACGCCGAGCAGGGACTCGAGACCGACGAGGAGGCCCTGGCCGCACGCACGGACGCCATTCGCGCCGCGCCGGATTCCTGGGCGGTGACGCAGGGCCGGCTGGAGGCCTACCGCGAGGAGATCGCGCCCTACGTGGACCTGCGCCTGCATCCGCTGCTGGCCGGGTCGCAGAAGCGGGACGGCGGCGAGTACGACCGCATGCTCCGGGCCGTGTGCGACTATGTGGAGGGCGGGGCTGCGCTGGAGGACTGCCTCACGCGGCTGGAGAACCTCGCGGCCTCTGCTCCGGCCGTTCCTTGACAAAGCGGGGGGTGCGGCGGTACAATCTGCTTATGGACGGATGAAGGAGGGACGGACCTTGAAGCAGTGCATGGACGCCGACAACCTGCACCGCAGGCTGCGCAAGATCATCGGGCAGGTGCAGGCCATCGACCGGATGGTGGAGGAGGACGTGCCCTGCGAGGACATCCTTTCCCAGCTCAACGCCGCCAAGTCAGCCCTGCACAAGTGCGGGCAGGTGGTGCTGGAAGGGCATATCCGACACTGCGTGCGCGACGGCATCGAGCACGGGGACGCGGACAGGACCATCGAGAGCTTTACCAAGGCGGTGGAGCGGTTTTCCAACATGGGATGACATACGGCGCTTTCAAAGAAGCGGGCGGGAACGCACGCTTCTTTTCTTTATGGGCGGAACCGCCGCCCCTTCCGCTTGACAGGCCCTTCCGCCGATGCTATAGTATGGGTATACCCCTATAAGTATAATTCGGGAGGCGCTTATGAAAACGCTGGTGCAAAAAACCGAGGCTTTTCTGGAATGGGGCGGCATCCAAAAGGAAATCGCGCTGCTGGCTATCTCCGGCGCAGCGCTGGTGGTGAGCATCTTCGACCTTCTGCCCCTGCCGTTTGACGCGGCGTGGGTGGCCATCGTGCTCTGCGGCGTACCCATCGTGCTTGAGGCGCTCATCGGCCTGATCACGGCCTTTGACATCAAGGCCGACGTGCTGGTGTCCCTGGCGCTGATCGCTTCGGTGCTGATCGGGGAGGACTTCGCCGCGGGCGAGGTGGCCTTCATCATGCAGCTGGGCGCGCTGCTGGAGGACGTGACCGTGGCCCGCGCGCGGGCCGGCATCGAAAAGCTGGTGCACCTGACTCCGCAGACGGCCCGCCTGCTGCTTCCTGACGGTGAGAACATTGTGCCCGCCGGGCAGGTCCGGGTGGGCGACCGGCTGCGCGTGCTGCCGGGCGAGAGCATCCCCGTCGACGGCGTGATCACCTCCGGCCAGACCTCCATCAATCAGGCGGTGATGACCGGCGAATCGCTGCCCGTGGACAAAACGGTGGGGGATGAGGTATCCAGCGGCACGGTCAACCAGTACGGCGCCTTTGAGATGCGGGCCACCAAAGTGGGGGAGGACAGCTCCATCCAGCGCATGATCCGCCTGGTGCAGTCCGCCGACGCGGGCAAGGCGCGCATCGTGGGCCTGGCGGACCGTTGGGCCACCTGGATTGTGGTGATCGCCCTGACCGCCGCGGCGCTGACGTGGCTGATCACGGATGAAATCATCCGTGCGGTGACGATTCTGGTGGTGTTCTGCCCGTGCGCGCTGGTGCTGGCCACGCCCACGGCCATCATGGCGGGCATCGGCAACGCGACCCGGCACGGCTTTCTGGTGCGGGAGGGTGATGCGCTGGAACGGCTGGCTGCCGTGCGCAAAATCGCCTTTGACAAGACCGGCACGCTTACCTGGGGCACGCCCCGGGTGGTGACGGTGGCAAGCGCCCTTGCCGGGCTGGACCGTGCGGGACTCTATGCGCTGGCGGCGGGAGCGGAGCAGTTGTCCGAGCATCCGCTGGGCAAGGCCGTGGTGGCGGGATACCGCGAGGAAAATTCCGGTGAGATCGCTCCGGCTGAGTCATTTGAAATGCTGCCGGGGCGCGGGGTGAGCGCCGTTGTGGACGGACGGCGCGTTCTGGCGGGCAATCCGCAGCTGCTGGCGGACCATGGCGTGGCGGTTTCCCCGGACGCGGAGCGGCAAAGGCTTCTGGAGGAAGGAGCGACGATGATCTATGTGGCGGCGGACGGCGTCTTTGCCGGATACCTCGCGCTTTCCGACACGCTGCGCGCGGAGAGCGCCGCCACCATTGCGGCGCTGGAAGCGGCGGGCGTGCCCTGCGCCGCCTTTCGCGTCGATACCTGGCAGGACTACGCGCGGATGATGGACGTGTTCACCGCGCTCACCGGCCGGCGCGACCTCTACGAGGCCATCGTCCCGCCCATGGAAGCGGCTATCGGGGAGACCATCGCCAGCGCCCAGGCGCAAAGCGTGGTTTCCCTGCGGCTGGACGAAGGCCGCGGCAACCTGTTCGACTGCAATTTCACCCGCCTTACCGG
>USFL01000285.1 GCA_900553905.1 uncultured Eubacteriales bacterium
CGGCACGGTCGTGGGGCTGATCGGCGAAAACGGCGCGGGCAAGAGCACGCTGATCGGTGCGGCGCTGGGCCTTTTAAGAAGGGACGCGGGGGTGGTGCGCGTGCTGGGAAAGGAGACGCTGGACGCGGAGACGCTCGGGCAGGTGGGCGTGGTGTTTGACGGGAACAACTTCCCCGACATGCTTTCACCCGCGAAGCTGGGGCGCGTCCTCAAGCGCATCTATCCCTCCTGGGATGAACCGGGGTATGCCGCGCTGCTGGAGCGGCTGGGGGTGCCGCAGGATCAGAAGCTCCGCGAGATGTCCAAGGGCACGCGCACGAAGCTGTCCATCGTGACGGCGCTTTCGCACGGCTCAAGGCTTCTGGTGCTGGACGAACCGACCAGCGGGCTGGACCCGGTGGTGAGAGACGATATCCTGGACCTGCTGTGGGAGTTTGTGCAGGATGAGCAAAACGCCGTGCTGATCTCCTCCCACATCACCAGCGATCTGGAGAAGGTGGCGGATTACATCGTGTTTCTGCATCAGGGGCGGGTGGTGTTTGAAAAGCCCAAGGATGAGCTGCGCTATGGCTGGGGCATGCTGCGCTGCGGGGCCGAGCGCCTTCGCACACTGGACCCGGCGGACATCGTGGCCTGGCGGCGGCAGGAATACGAATGCGAGGCGCTGGTTTATGACCGGGACGCGGCGCGCAAAAAATACCCCGACGCGCTGATTGACCCCGCCACCATCGACGAAATCATGCTCATGCACATCAGGGGGGAAAAGCCATGAAGGGCCTGTTGCTCAAGGACTATTACCTGATCCGGGACGGGATGGTGATTCTGCTGCTTACCTTTGTCGCGGTGGGGGCAGGGCTTGCGTTTCTCACCTCGCCGTGGGTGCTGATCGTGGTGGCCGGCGCCACGATCAGCTTTCAGGGCGCGATGACCATCCAGAACGACCGAAGCACCCAGTGGGACCGCTTTTCGGCGGTGCTGCCCACGCCCCGAAGCACGGCGGTCTCGGAAAAATACGTGCTCTATCTGCTCCTGTGCGCGATGGGCATGGGACTGGGGTTTGCGGTGGGGGCGCTCGCAGCGGCGCTGGGCCGCGCGCCCGGCCCGGAGGAAATCTACCTGTACGCCAGCACGGCCGTCATCGTGTGCCTGCTGACGGGCAGCGTGAACCTGCCCTGCGCCTTTGTGCTCACGGCGGAAAAAAGCCTGGCAGGCATCATCCTGTGCGACGTTGCGGTATCGGCCCTGTTTGCGGGCGGCATCTTCGCGCTGCGGCAGGTGATGGACGTAAAGCTGCACATGCGCGCGGTGCTGGGGATCGGCGCGGCCGCCAGCGCGCTGTGCTACGGGCTCTCGTGGGTGATCGCAGCCCGGCGGCTGCCGGGGCGGGACGTGTAGCTACTTATGATACCGCTCCCCGGCGTTGATCTTAGCCGCGCGGAAGAGCTGCTCCAGCAGCATCACCCGCGCCAGCTGGTGAGGAAAGGTCATGCGGCTCATGCTCATGCGCTCGTCGGCACGCTGGAGCACCGACGGGTGCAGGCCCAGCGAGCCTCCGATCACAAAGGCGATATGGCTTTTGCCCTGAGTAAACAGGCTGTCCAGCCGGGCGGCCAGCTCGGGGCTTTCATATTGCCTGGCGTCCACGCACAGGGCGATGACATGGTCCCGGTCCGAAAGGCGCGCCAGGATGCGCTCGCCCTCGCGGCGCAGCACCATCTCGTTTTGCGCCTCGCCAGGCTGGGCGGGCTCCGGCTCGTCGGGCACCTCGATCACGGTCACGGGCATCAGCCGGCGCAGGCGCTTCACATATTCCTGCGCCGCGTCGGCAAAGAAACGCTCGCGCAGCTTGCCCACACAAATGACGGTTACGGGCATGGCGCGTCCTCCACGAGGGTAAAGAGCGTCGCGTCCACCCGCACGTCGCGGAACAGCCGCTCAAAATAGGCCGCCTCGCCCTGCGGCAGGTGGAGCGTACACAGACCATCCTGCACGCTCACGGCAGAGACCGCATGTTCGTGTCCCCGCGCGTCCAGCAGGCGCACGCCGGACCGAAGCGCGCCCGCATCCTCCGCGGCGCACAAAAGCGCCACGCCGCGCGGCCCCAGATCCATCACTTCATCCATCAGCCTCAACTGCATGCGCCCGTCCTCCTTATGCCATGGTGTAGAGATAGCTTGCCCGGTAACGCGCCGCCACATGAAGCGTTACGTCGCACCCCACCCGCGCGCCCGCATCCGTCAGGGCGGCATGCGCGGTGCGGTAGGCCAGGTCGGGCGTGTTGTTCTCGCTGCTCAAATGCCCCAGCAGCAGGTGGCGGGTGCCGTTTTTGGCCAGATGGACGGCGGCCTCCGCGCCGCTTTGATTGCTCAAATGGCCTTTTTTGCCCAGAATGCGCGTTTTGAGCCGCTGGGGGTAGTGCGGGTTCTGCCGGAGCAGGTCGGGATCGTGGTTGCTTTCCAGCAGCACCAGGTCCGCGCCGGTCACCGCGTCGCGCACGTCCTGGGAAAAGTAGCCCAGGTCCGTGGCCACGGCCACGCTGTGGTCCCGCGCAAAGATGCGGTAGCCCACGGGGTCGGCCGCGTCGTGCGGGATGGAGAAGGGGGCGATCTCCAGATCGTTCAGGAAAAAGCTCTCGCCCGCGCGGATGACGATGCGGTTCTGGGGGGCAAGCTCGCCCACGGCGCCATCCATGCCCTGCCAGGTGCCTTCGGTGGCGTAGACGGGCAGGCTCAACCGCCGGGACAGCACGCCCACGCCCTTGACGTGGTCGCTGTGCTCATGGGTGATGAGCAGCGCTTTCAGGTCCGCCGGGTCCAGCCCCGCGGCGCACAGCGCATCCAGCACCTGACGGCCGCTCATGCCGCAGTCCACCAACAGCGCGCCCCGGTCGGTGGCGAAGTAGACGGCGTTTCCGCTGGAACCGCTGAAAAGGGTGCAGAAGGTAATCAAAGCGAAAGGCTCCTTGCTTGGATGTCGGGCGGGGCAGTCCCCGCGCGGGTCCTATTGTACCATTTTTCGCACACGAGGGAAAGAGGGCAAGCCCCTTCCGGCATGTGGCGGCGGCGGGCGGCATATCCTTGTTCCACTCCCCCGCAAAAAAACGACAAGGAGGAACGGACG
>USFL01000286.1 GCA_900553905.1 uncultured Eubacteriales bacterium
TAAAGCTGTACAGGTAGTTTGCAAAGCTGCCGAACTGGCGCTGAATCTCCAGAAAGCAGCGCGCGTTGACCACCGCCGCCGCTATCTTGCGGCGGCAGCGCACGATGCCCGCGTCCTCCAGCAGCTCTGCAATCTTAGCTTCGTCATACGCCGCAATTTTATGCGGATCAAAGCCGTCGAATGCGCGGCGGAAGTTCTCCCGCTTGCTGAGAATCACGTGCCAGGAAAGCCCCGCCTGAAACGCCTCCAGCAACAGCATTTCGTACAGCCGCCCGTCGTCGCGCGTGGGCACGCCCCACTCCGTGTCGTGATACGCCTGCATCAGCGGGCCTTTGGCCCACGTGCAGCGCGGTTTATCCTGCTGCATGCTTTCCCTCTCCTTCATCCCTGTGCCAGCGCTGCGTCATCCACACGGCGATGGTTTCCGCATCCCGCATGATTCCGTCAAACAGATGCGCCCTGACCGCCCCCGCCAGCACTACCATCACGATAGGACCCAGAATCAGCCCCGCCACGCCGCCCAGGCGCATGCCCACGAACATGCCGATCAGCGACGCCAGAGGCGATACGCCCAGGTTGGTGCCCAGGAGCGCCGGTTCCGTGACACGGCGCAGCAGCGAGTACCCCGCATACAATCCCAGCACCAGCCATCCGTTATGAGGCGTTCCCACCACGAAGCACACCAGCCCCCAGGGGATGTACATAACGCCGCAGCCAAATTGGGGAATCAGCTCCAGAAGCGCCGCTGCAAAGCCGATCAAAAATGCGTATTCAAAGCCCACCGCCTGGAAGAACACCCAGGAGATCAGCAGCGCCAGCAGCGAAAAGAGCAGCTGCACCCGGATATAGCCCGCCAGCCCTTCCCCCGCCGACTGGCGGAGCAGCCGGATGGAACGTTCACCGCCAAACAGACGGCGGCCAGCCAAAAACTTCCGCCACTTTTCATAGCGGTTGGTGATGAAGATCACCGCCAGCAGCAGAAAATTGGCGTACACAAAGGCATACGGCAGGCTGGCGACCACGGAGAGCGCGCCGTTTACCACGCTTCCCGCAAACTGCATGCCCGCCTCCGACAGCGATTGAAATGCGCCGTTGAGCGAGGTGCGGAGGGTGTCGCCGATCGTGCTGGGCAAGGCCTGCGCCATGTCCAAAAGCCGCTCCGACGCGACGCGCAGCATATCCACCACGCCCGTGACCACGCCCGGCGTGGCCACCGCGAGCTGCACCACCACAAACGAGCAGATCCAGTACGCCAGCCACATGGCCGCCAGCACCGCCAGCGCCACCCACAGGCCCACCGCCAGCCCACGCCGCATATGCATTTTGTCCTGTGTCACGGCGATCAGCGGCCGGAGCAGCGCCGCCACCGCCAGTCCGATCAAAAAGGGCGAAAGCAGGTCCCACAGCACCGGCAGCACCACCATCAAAAACACCGCCGCCAGCGCCACAAACACCCCACGCCAAAGCATGCGCTCCACAGCGCGCCGAACCGCTTGCCTTTCGGTCATGGCCATCCCGCCTTAGAAGTGTCCACCGCCACCGCCGTGGTGACCACCGCCGATGCTGGTATGCACACCGCTCCCGCCTCCGCGGCTTCCGCCGCCCCCGGAGGAGCGCGGCGGGTCGGGCTTGCGGGCCTGGGTGGTGGTGGTCCGAATGTAATCGTCCACCCGTCCGGTGATGGTCACGTCGCAGTTGTCGCGGAAATCATAGCTGTAGGTGCTGCCCTTGAGGCGGTAGCGCCGCTTGACAAGGACCACAAACGCCAGCCCGGCCACCGCGGCCAGGACGGCGCATACCGCCGTTTCCATGGCGGTGAGGGCCTTGTGCCGCGAGGTGAGCACTTCGCCGGTGAGGATGTCATAGCGGTACTGGCCTTCCGAAATCCCCTCCCGCAGGTAGCCGCGCACGCGCTCCATGATTTCCTCCACAGCGCCTACGTAATCGCCCTGCGCCAGCAGCCCCTGGCTGCCGCCGGTGGTCGCGTCGATGCGCGAGCCGGTCAGATAGTCGATCATCTGCCCGCGGGTATAGAGGTACTGATATCGGTTATACATGTCGATGTAGTACAGAACGCCGCTGTCCTCGCTGTCCAGACCAAAGTTGCCATGGATGTAAAATTCATCGGCCGCGCGGTACTGCTCGCCGTCCTCCTGGGGTTCGTCCGAGGTGACGACCACGAAGTCCATGCCCGTATCCTCCTGGAAGCGGGCGATTTCCGCCTCCAATGCAGCCTCCTCACCGGCGGTAAACAGGTCCGCTCCATCATACACGCGCTGCGCGGAAGCCAGCGCGCTCCCAAGCAGCGCCAGCAGCATCGCAAGCGCGATAAGACCCGCCCATCGTTTCGTTCTCATGCCCGTGTCCCTCCATCAAAACAGGAAGTAGCTCAGCAGGCAGCCTGCCGCAAACACCGCCGCCGCGACGCCCGCCCCCGCCAGATACAGCTTTTTCAGGTCGATGGGCAGCTTGCCGCACACCCGGCCCGTGCAGCCGTTCATGGCGTAGTAATAGGGATGCTGCGGGTCCTTGCGGTTGGGGTAGGTCAGCACCCAGGTGGGCAGGAGCAGGTAGCGCGTGGCGCTGTCCCCGATGCTGGCAGAGGCGTCTACGTTATAGCTGTCATAGTGCAGATCGTCGGCCAGGAGCGGCTCCACATAGGACCGGACCTCGCGCTCCACGTCCTCGCGGATAGAGGCGGCGTCCAGGTCGCGCCGCTCGGCCACAAAGCCGGACAAGTACGCGCCCGCAAAGGGCTTGGCATCCTCCAGCGGAAAGGGGTGGATGCCGTCGCTGAGCTTGCGGTCGGCGCTGGACAGCGCGGGGCGCATGATGCCCCGGAACCTGAACCGGCCCTCGCGCCGCACGTGGTAGTGCCGGGTGCTGGTGATGATGTATTTGGGCGTTTCCGCCACGCTGACCTGGCGTCCCTCGCCGTCGATGGCGCCCTCGGCCTCGCAGTCGGTCACGAAATGCGGGTAGTACACCCCGCTCATCTCCCGCACCTGCTGCTCGCTGAAAAATCCTTTGGGCACAAAGCGCTTGTGCCGCACCCAGCCCATGAAGGCGTCCACGGCCTTTTGCTGATCGACGGCAAAGGGCAAGACCCCGTCGGGC
>USFL01000287.1 GCA_900553905.1 uncultured Eubacteriales bacterium
GAGAATGATGATGCTGGAGGATATGTAACATGACTCGGAAAGCCCTTTCCCTGCTCCTTGCGCTGACACTGCTTTTATGCTCGTTGCCCGGCTGGGCGGCAGGCATGGTCGTGAGCGCAGCCGTTGGCGGCGTATCCATCAGCGTGGATGATGATAACGTCGTTACGTCCGCGACCAACGTGGGAAGCACCCTGTATCTGCTCTACCAAAGCGGCGCGGTCGCCACCCGCCCCGTGGATACCAACGAGCCGACCGTGCTGGGCGAGGTTCTCAACACCCAGTACTATACCGAGGCCCCAAAGACCGAGGAGGGCCAGGCCCGCATGGACCGGCTGTTCGTCTGGGACGGCCGCGTCTGCGGCATGTGCACCCCCACCGGCGAGGTGTGGACGCTGCTGGATGACGCCGGCGCCTTCGCGCCCGTAAAGGTGGAGGGCCTCACGCTGGACACCTCCGGCCTGGTTTTTCAGGAGGAGGGCGAGGGCTATTCGGTCGCGGTGGAGGTCAGTAGCTTCTTCTGCGAGGGCGACTGGCTGTACTACACCGGCATGGTCTATATGGGCACGCCATATGCCGTGGCCGGCCGCATCAGCCTGGAAACGGGCGAAAGGCAGGGATTTGCCTGCGAAAACCTCACCGGCCTCGCGCCCGTGGGCGACGGCTCCATCATGGCGATGCTCTATGATGTCTCAGCCCTGTACTCCGTCACTACGCAGGCGGACCTGACCAAGCCCGCGCAGTACGGCCTCTTTGATCCCGAAAAGGACGCGGTCGGCACGCTGGCGGACATTCCCACCGATAGCGACATGGGCGGCTATTCCACCAACGGCATCTGCGTGGGCAACGGCACCCTGTACTACATGGACGGCTCCCGCATCGCGGGGTTGGACCTGGCCAGCGGCCAGAAGCGCGTGAGCGCCTATACCGGCGGCGGCATGGTTTCCAACGGAGGGCAGGCCCTTTATGTGGACGGCTACTATGTCCTCATCAGCGGCTATGAGGGGCTGCGGGTGTTCAAGTTGGACCCGGAGGGCATTGAAAACGGCGCGCTGACCATCTTTGGCGAGTTTGGCAGCAACACGCACAACGCCTTCGTGCGAAGCCACCCCGAAATTGCCGTGGATGTGAGCGGGGACTATACCAGCGACATTGAAAAGCTCACTCAGTCCATGGTATCGGATACCGGCGCGTACGACGTGCTGCTGATGAACCTGTCCTACATGCCCGTGGAGCGCCTGATTGAAAAGGGCTACTGCGCGGACCTCAGCCAGAGTGCGGACATCATGGAAAAGGTATCGGCCATGTACCCCGAAATGGTCGAGCCGCTCATGGTGGACGGCAAGCTCTACGGCGTGCCCGTGGGCATGAGCGGCACCTGCTATGGCGTCAACATGGAGCTTTGGGAAAGCCTGGGCCTGACGGAGGACGACCTGCCCACATCCGTGCCCGAGCTCTACGACTTCGCCGCCAACTGGGTATGGGACTACGGCGAGGACCACCCGGAAATCTCCCTGTTCGACCTGGGCAGCTATTCCAACCAGATTCTCTATTCCCTGCTGCTCAACGACTATATCGCCTACATGCAGAAGCAGGGCGAGGAGCTTGTCTTTGACACGCCGGTGTTCCGCGCGCTGATGGAAGGCTTCTCCGCCATCGACTTCGAGGAAATTCTCAGCGTGCAGGATCAGGACGCGGACACCTACTGGACCCCGGACGCGCTGTTCAGCACGGCCATGAGCGTGGGCTACCTGGGCTATCAGGACGAACGCTTCCAGCCGCTGTACCTGGCGCTGGAGGAGGGCGGGGAGCCGTTTATCGGCATGAACCTGAGCGTTTTGACCGTGAATCCCCGCACCAAGCGTATGGATCAGGCGCTTCTCTACGTGAGCGAGTACCTGGATAACCTGGATAAGACCAGCGCGAACATCGTCCTGTTCCCCGATCATAACGACCCGGTAGAGAACGATTATTATCAATCCAACCTTGAGGACATGCAGGAGTCCCTGGCCAAGATGCAGGAGAGCCTGGAGAACGCCTCAGAGGAGAACCGCGCCGAGATCGAGCAGCAGATTCAGTGGCAGGAGGAAAGCATCGCGGATTGGGAAAACTACCGCTATTCCGTGACGGCGGAGCAGATTGCCGATTACCGTGAGAACGTGGCGCCCCTGATCTATGTCATCCGGCAGAACGTGTTCCTCAATGCCGACACCTCTGCCACCAGCGAGATCAACAAGCTGCTGATGCAGTACATCGAGGGTGCGGTAAACCTGGATTCCCTCGTGCGCGAACTGGACCAGCGCGTCAGGTTGATGCAGCTGGAAGACCAATAACGCGAAAGCGCGCCTTCCCCCGCCGCCGGCGGGCCCCCTTGCCGGGTCCGCCGGCGCGGTTGTGCATTCCTGCCATCGCCGTGAAAAATGCCGCCAAAGGAGCTATGCATGTTTCGTAAAAAATCCGTCTGGCTCTATCTGCTGCCGGGTCTTGTAGGCCTGCTGGCCTTTTACCTGGTGCCCTTTGTATGGGGCATATGGTTCAGCCTGACCGACGGCACCATCGACAACCGCTTCGTGGGCTTTGACAACTATCTGCGCGTGTGGCAGAATGAGGTGTTTCAGCTGGGGCTGAAAAACACCATCGAGCTGTCGCTTTTGTGCGCCCCGGTGATTTTCGTGCTTTCCTTTCTGCTGGCGGGCATGCTGCGCAAGCCCATCGCAGGCAGCACCTTCTACCGAAACGCCCTGCTCATGCCCTATCTGATGCCCTCGGCTGCCATGCTGATCATCTGGCTCATTCTCTTTGACTACGGCGGGCCGATCAACCGTCTGGTAGCGGCGCTGGGCTTTGACCGCGTCTTCTGGCTGGAAGGCGCAGCCCTGCGTGTGCCCATCGTGCTCTATATCTGGAAAAACCTTGGATTCAGCGTGGTTATTTTCACCGCCGCGCTGCAGGCCGTGCCGGAGTCCCTGTATGAATACGCCAGCCTGGAGGGCGCCGGCTGGTTCCGGCGCGAGTGGTCGATCACGCTGCCCCAGATCCTGCCCACCGCGTTTTTGGTGTTTGTGCTGGCCGTGGTCAACGCCTTCAAGATTTTCAAGGAAGTGTACTT
>USFL01000288.1 GCA_900553905.1 uncultured Eubacteriales bacterium
GGTGTCCTGATATTCGTCCACATGCACGTAGCGGAAGCGCTCGCGGTAGCTTTCCAGAACGGGCGGATGGTCGGCAAACAATTCCAGCGTGCGCACCAGCAGATCGTCAAAGTCGAGAGCGTTGCCATGGCGCAGGCGGCGCTCGTAGGCGTCGTAGAGGTCGTGGATCTGCTGGCTGCGGAAGTCCTTCGCGGAGGCCTGGAACCACTCGTCCGGCCCCAGCAGGCGGTCCTTGGCGTCGCTGATCTTGGCCTTGACCTCCCGAAGCGTCAGGGATTTGTCATCAATGCCGAACTGCTTGAAAAGCTCCTTGAGCACGCTGGTCTGGTCGTCGTCGTCATAGATGGTGAAGGAGCGGGTGTAGCCCAGCTTTTCAATATCCCGCCGCAATATCCGGGCGCACATGGCGTGGAAGGTGCTGACCCATACCTCGTTTCCGCGCTCGCCCACCAGGGCGCTCACGCGCTCGCGCATCTCTCTGGCGGCCTTGTTGGTAAAGGTGATCGCCAAAATATGCCACGGCTCTACGCCGTGATCGATCAGGTTGGCAATGCGGTAGGTGAGCGCGCGCGTTTTGCCGCTGCCCGCGCCCGCCAGAATGAGCACCGGCCCTTCGAGGGTTTCGGCTGCCTTGCGCTGCTCCCGGTTCAATCCTTCCAAATTCATGCTATGCTATCCTCAATCTTCACTTCTGTTGTGCCTCAAGCCGGTCCAGCACCAGCGTGTAGCCCTCCGCGCCGTATTGCAGGGCGCGGTTGACGCGGCTGATGGTGGCGGTGGACGCGCCGGTCTGGTGGGCGATTTCCTGATAGGTTACTTTCCGGCGCAGCATCACGGCCACCTCCAGCCGTTGGGTGATGCTCTTGAGCTCCTGCACCGTCAGGACATCCTCCAGAAAGCGGTAGGCCTCTTCGGGGGTTTTCAGCTGAAGCAGCGCGTCCATCAGCAGGTCGGTCTGCTCGTTGTGGTAACGTGGCGTAAACACGGTCGCAATCCTCCGGTCAAACAGTGCAAAACTTTGCCTGATACCATTATAGCACATTTGAGAAAAGAAGGAAAGCCAAAAACGGATATGCCGCGGGGCTCACTCGCGGGGCGGCTTTTTGCCGAACAGACCGCCGGTCATTTCGCTGAGGCTCCGTCCCCACTTGCTCATGCCGCCCCGGCCGCCGGTGGAGAGAAACGCAAACACTCCCAGCCCCACCACCAGCGCCACGACCAGCCATATGGCCCATCCCGCGCCGGTATTGTCCTGATCTGCGCCCTCCACCGTTTCAGAAGCGGGCGCACGGGACGCGTCGCTGGCGCCGGCCGAACCGGTTACCCCGCCGTAGAGCGCCTTGTAGACCACTTCGCTCATGGGGCCGGTGGAGGCGAGCACGCGCTCCTTGGGCAATGTGTGCGTGGCGAATTCCAGAAGCACGCTGCGCGGGGCCAGGTCCTGATTGTAGGCGCCCTTGCCCATGTAGATGTCCTTGATGAGGCCGGGGTACATCTTGTCGGCCACGGCCTTGATCTGCTTGGCAAAGCTGAGGTTGGCGTCCTTGTTCTGGTTGCCCTTGCCCACCAAAAGGCGCACCTTGCTCATCTTTTCATTGCCGATGGTCACGGCGTACTGATCCGGGTCCGGGATGCCGTCGCGGTGAATGTCAAAAATCGCGCTTGGCCCGTCCTTGAGCAGCTCCATGGCGGTCTGGCGGCTGCGGCGGTACGCGCCCGCGTCGTGCGGGTGATGGGTCGCGTCGCTCAGGGTGACGGATACGCCCAGCTCTTCAAGCCCCTCCCCGAACGCCGCCGCCACGTCGTAGATGCCGCCGCGCTCCTCGTCGCTCTCGGTGCCGTCGCCCTCAATGTAGCTTTCGTCGCTGTGGGTGCAGTAGAGGGCGATTTTTTTGTTGCTCACGGCGCTCACCGCAAGGCTCTGCTCCATCTCCAGCCAGCTCACGTCCGGCATGTCGGCCTCGCCCAGCAGCTCAAGCTGCGCCGTTTTGGCCGCCTCGTCCACGGAAACCACGCGGTAGTGCAGGTTGTCCCCGCTGATGTACTCGTCGCCCGCCTCGCATTCGCCCATGTACTGCGTGACGGCCTGCCCGTCCGGCCCCAGCAGGGTATAGACGTCCTCCTCCGCCGAGGCGGTCAGGGCCGCCAGACACAGCGCCAGGGCGGCAAGCACGGAAAACAGCGTTTTTTTCATGGCTCATTTCTCCTTTTGACGCACAGGATTGTGGATGGCGCTCTCGCTGGGGCGCTGCGAGCCGCGCGCCATGCGCTCCAGCACCTCGCCCACCAGCTCGGAAAGCAGCACGCCCAAAATGCCGCTGATCATCATCGCGTCAAACACGCCCGCGCCGCCCAGCACAAGCGGCTGGTCAATCCCCCGCGACCAGTTCACCACCGCCACGGCGATGTCCGCCAGCATCACGCCCACCACGCCGCAGAAGAACGCGCCCCGGCGCGAACGCCCCAGCACATAGGCCACCACGCCGCCCGCGAGCCCGTAGAGGTACATCGGGTCGATCAGCATGCGCTCCGGCTCGTCGGGCAGAAAGTGCGAAAGCGCGTAGATGATTCCCGCCGTGATCAGCGCCCCCAGCACGGCGCGCACGCGCTCCTTCGCCGTTCCCGCCCGCGCCAGCAGGTAGACGCACACCCCCAGAGGTATCACCGCGCCGCCGATGCTCACCGACACGCTGCCTATCTGCACATTGGGAATGAGCGTTCCGAAGAACATCAGCGCAATCAAAACCAGCGCCGCCCGGTCGCTCAAATGCAGCTTGTCCAGCACCCGCTGGGCCACGCCGAAAAACACCAGGACCGCCACTACGGTCAAAAGGACCATTCCAACCGACATACGCACGCATCCCTTCATCCATGGAAGTGATGCTATTGTGCCCCAAACGGTCAAAACCATGCGGCGGCGAAGGCCCCCGCGCGCACGGAAAAAGATGCGCCGGAGCGTTGAACCGTGGCAGATTTTGTGCTATACGGATATGGTATACAGGAACTGGGGGCTTGACGGGAATGAGGGCACAGGATATGCTCTTGCAAGCAAGCAAGCAAGCAAGCAAGCAAGCAAGCAAGCAAGCAAGCAAGCAAGCA
>USFL01000289.1 GCA_900553905.1 uncultured Eubacteriales bacterium
GTGTTTTTGGACAACGTGAGCGTGGATGGCATCGACCTCTCCGGCCTGACCTGGGAGGAAGGCAGCCAGCTGGTCTGGGACCATGTGAACCAGAAGCAGAACGGCTGGTATGTGCGCCTGCGCAACACCAACGGACAGTACAAGGACATCACCGCACAGACGCTGGGCATCTCCTTTGATCCCACGGCGGCGCTGAACGCCGCGTGGGCCATCGGCCACGACGTGGACGGCGAGGACCGCAAGGACATTTTCCAGTTGCAGGAGGAGATCGAGGCGGCCCAGAGCACCCAGAACGCCTTCTACAGCGCGCAGCAGAGCGCGAATACCGCCCCGATTGACGAAATCCTACAGACGCTGGAGGCGGCGGCCTACCGTGAGCCCAGCGACGCATATATCATCAGCTTCAATCCCGACGACAGGGATAATCCCTTCACCTTCCAGCAGGAGGTCTATGGCCAGCGGCTGGACACCACCGCCGTGCGCGAGCGCATTTTGCAGATGGTGCAGAACCTGGAAAGCGGTGAGGTGCTGCTCGAGCCCGAAACCATCGCGCCCAACGTGACCGTGGCCGATCTGCAAAAGACCGTGGAGCTGCGCTATCGGGCCACCACGCCCATTTCCAGCGCCTCCACGGAGGACCGCACCGAAAACATCCGCATCGCCTTTTCCAAGATCAACGGGATGAGCATTCCCAACGGCAGCAAGTTCAGCTTCAACGACACCGTGGGTCCCCGCAACTTTTCGACCGGCTTCCTGCCCGCCATTGAATATGCCTATGGCACCGAGCAGTGGGGCTGGGGCGGCGGCGTGTGCCAGGCCAGCACCACGGTGTACCTGGCGGCCATCCAGAGCGGCATGACCATCCTCAGCCGCGAGCCGCATTCCATGGCCGTCAGCTATACGGAATACGGCAAGGACGCCACCGTAAGCGATACCCGCGGCCGTGAGATCGACTTTTCCTTCCGCAATGAATCCGGCGGCACGGTGTATCTGGCGGCGCATGTCATCGGTTCGGGCAAAAAGAACCTCCAGTGCGAGGTGCGCATCTACGGGCCTTCCCTCAACGGCACTTCTTATGAGCTTGTGACGGAGACCGTCGAGGTCATCCCCAAGCCGGAGGAGGCCATCATCAAGGAAGACGAGGACGCCACCTACGTGACCTATGTGGATGAAACCAAGACCATCAATGGCCGCGAGGGCTATAAGGTGGACGCGTATCTGATCATCTACGTGGACGGCGTGGAAACCGGCCGCGAAAAGGTAAGCAGCGACACCTATCCCGCCAAGGCGGATACCGTATACGTGGGCGTGACCCCGCGGGAGGTAATGTGAAAACAACGCTGGGATGCATCCGCCGTGCGGATGAGGACTTTCATATGATTCAGCCGGGCGACCGCATCGGCGTGGGCGTAAGCGGCGGGAAGGACAGCCTGCTGCTTTTGCACGCGCTGGCGCTGTACCGCTACGTGCGCCATCACGACTTCACCATGACGGCCCTGATGCTCACCATGGGCCGGGAAAAGCCGGATACCTCCGCCATCGAGGCGCTGTGCCGCGAGCTGGATGTGCCCATCGTCATCCGCCACACCGAGATTTACGAGATCCTCTTCGAGTGGCGCAAGGACCCCAATCCCTGCGCGCTCTGCGCCAAGATGCGGCGCGGGATGCTGTGCGACATGTGCACCGACAGGGGCCTGAACAAGCTGGCGCTGGGCCATCACCGTGAGGACGCACTGGAGACGCTGATGATGAGCGTGATTTTCGAGGGGCGTCTGCACACCTTCCATCCCTGCTCCTACATGAGCCGCAGCAATCTGACGGTCATCCGTCCGCTGATCTATGTGCCGGAAAAGCACATCATCCACATGCGGCGCGAGCTGGACCTGCCCGTTATCAAAAATCCCTGTCCCGCCAATGGCCATACCAAGCGCCAGGAGATGAAGGATCTGCTGTCCTTCCTCTGCAAGCGGTATCCCAATTTAAAGGAAAGCATGCTCAGCGCTCTGAAAAATGAGGCGCAGTACGGCCTGTGGAACCGTTCGGGCCCGGGCGTTGACGCTCCGGCAGAAAGGTGATACACTGGGACGCATCCCATTTTTTGAAAGGAAGCTCACAGCGAATGAAACTGATCAATCAGGTTCTGCGCGGCGTGGTCATCGGTGTGGCAAACATCATCCCCGGCGTGTCCGGCGGCACGATGATGGTGTCAATGGGGATTTATGACACGCTCATTCACTGCATCACCCACCTTTTCAGCGAGTTCAGGCAGAGCGTGAAAACCCTGCTCCCCTACGCTGTGGGCATGCTGCTCGGCATCGTGGCGCTGGCCAGCCTGCTCAAATTCCTTTTCGCCAACTATCCCTTGCCTACCTCCACCACCTTCATCGGCCTCATCCTGGGCGGACTCAACCCGCTGCTGGCCAAGATCCGGCATAAAAAGCTGGGCGGCGTTTCCATCGGGGTGTTCGTGTTGTTCTTCGCGGGCATCATCGCCATGGCGCTCACCGGCGACGTATCCAACCCCGACACCATCACGGTGGATGTGGGGCAGATGGTCATTCTGCTGGTGATGGGCGCGGTTGCGGCTGCCACGATGATCATCCCCGGCGTGTCGGGCAGCATGGTGCTGATGCTGCTGGGCTATTATCATCCCGTGCTCAACGCCGTGGACACCCTGAAAAACGCTGTATTCGGACTGGACTTTGCCGCCATGGGCGGTCCGGTTCTGATGCTGGCGCCCTTCTGTGTGGGCGTGGTGCTGGGTATCTTTGGCGTGGCGAAGCTGATTGAGTGGCTGTTATCCCGCTTCCCCACGCAGACCTATTGCGCCGTGCTGGGACTGGTGGTGGCTTCGCCCGTGGCGATCCTGCTGCGCACGGATATGACCGGCGTCAGCTGGCTCATGATCCTGATCAGCCTGGTCACCTTTGCCCTCGGCTTTGCGGCCGCGATGGCGCTGGCCCGCGGCAGCGCCGGTGCGGAGGAACCCAGGGCCTGACAATCCCATAGATACAGCCGTCTCCTGCGCGGGCACACGCCCGGGTGCCGGGGACGGCTTTTGCCAACAAAGGAGGGCGCCGGCGCCCGGGAT
>USFL01000290.1 GCA_900553905.1 uncultured Eubacteriales bacterium
ATCACGGCGTCGGGCCTGAGCTGCCTCGCTTTCTCCAGCGCTTCCGCCGCCGTGGCCGCCTCGTGAACATCGGCGTAGCCGTCGCCGTGCAAAATAGACAAAAGCATCCGCCGAAGCTCCGGCTCATCGTCCACCATCAAAAGCCGCGCCTCATGCACATCGCGCACGCGCATTCCCTCCCATCCTCGTCATTATACCACATTGCCCACCCGGAAAAAGGGGAGTAGGCAAAACGTAAGGTAAACGTAAGGCTGCTTTCACGCCCATGTAAGGCAGGGGCGGTAGAATGACCCTGCCAATCAACCAAAGGAGGGTATGGAGGATGGATGAATGTGTCGTCACCGTCGGCCTTTGCAAACGGTACGGAAAGGAAACCTGCGTGGACCGGCTTTCGCTGAAGGTGCCGGAAGGGGCCGTGTACGGCTTTCTGGGGCCCAACGGCGCGGGCAAGACGACCACGCTGAAGATGCTGCTTGGGCTGGTGCATCCGAGCGAGGGCAGCGTGCGCCTGATGGGGCATGAGCTCACGCCCCGCACCCGGCTTGCGGTTCTCAAGGAGATCGGTTCCTTAATTGAATCCCCCAGCTACTACGGCCACCTGACCGCACGGGAGAATCTGGAGATCGTCCGGCGCTTGCGCGGCCTGCCCGCAGGGGAAATCGACGAGGCGCTTCGCACCGTGCGGCTGGACGGGCAGGCCAGAAAGCCGGTGAGCCACTTTTCGCTGGGCATGAAGCAACGGCTGGGCATCGCGGCGGCTTTGATGGGCCGCCCGCGCCTTCTGCTGCTGGACGAGCCGACCAACGGGCTGGACCCGTCCGGCATTCAGGAGATGCGCGAGCTCATCCGCTCGCTGCCCTCGCGCTACGGCATGACGGTCATCGTATCCAGCCACCTGCTGGGCGAGATCGACCAGATGGCGGACCATGTGGGCGTGATCCGCCGGGGCAGGCTAAAGTATCAGGGGACGATGAGCGGCCTGCACGGCATGAGCGCGGCGCGGCTGGCCCTGCGCACGCAGGATAACGCCCGCGCGCTCAAGCTGCTGCCCGCCGCGCGCAGCGATGGACAGTGGCTCATGTTGGACGCCATGAGCGACGGCGAGGCGGCGCGCATCAGCCTCAAGCTGGCCGAGGCGGGCATTGGGCTTGTGCGCATGGAGCAGCGTGAAACGAGCCTGGAGGACATCTTCCTTAGGCTCACGGGAACGGAGGAGACGCTATGAGGCTGTGGCTTTCCGTGGAATGGAAAAAGGCGCGGCGCAGGCGGCTGTGGCTGCCGGTGGCGGCGCTGGTGGCGATGCAGGGGCTGTGGCTGGCCTGGGCCGTGCGCGGCATGGATATGCAGGAGGCGGCGCAGGGGTACCTGGGGTGCCTGTACCAGCTGCCCATGATGAACGCCATCGTGATGCCCGTGGCGGCGGCAGTGCTCGTCAGCCGCCTGTGCGACATGGAGCATCGGGGCGATACCTTCAAGCAGCTCTTTACGATGCAGCCCGCCTGCGCCCTGTTTGACGCAAAGCTCGTGCTGGGCGGCGCGTGGCTGCTGGCGGCGGTGGCGGGCCAGCTGGCGGCCATTCGCCTGGTGGGCGCGTGGAAGGGCTTCACCGATGTCCTGACCGCCGGCGATGCGCTGTGCTACCTGGGCGGGCAATTCCTGGTCAGCCTGTTTCTGGCGCTGCTGCTTCAGGTATTGGCCCTGCGGTTCAAAAACCAGTTCATCCCCCTGGCCGCAGGATTGATTCTGGGCTTTCTGGGGCTGATGAGCATGTTTTTTCCGCCCGCGGTCATGCGCCTTTCCCCCGCCGCCTATTACGGCCTGCTCTCCAACGTGCGCATGGTCTGGGACCGGGATACGCGGGTGGTCACGTATTTCCGCCAGCCGTTCTCCTGGGGCGACCTTGGGCTGCTGGCGGCAGCGATGGCCGTCCTGTACCTGTGGGGCCGCCGGGACTTTGTCAACAGGGAGGTATGAGCATGTTTGTTCAGGTCGTGCGCACGGAGCTCATCAAGCTGCGCCGCGCCCCGGTATGGATCGCCTTTTTCGCGCTCACCGCGCTTTCGGCGGTCATGGGCACCTTCAACTACCTAAGCAACACCGGCATTCTCACGAAACAGTGGTACAGCCTTTGGACGCAGCACACGCTGTTTGCGGGGTTTTTCTTCGTGCCCTCGCTCCTTGGCGTGCTGTGCGCCTACCTGTGGCGGCTGGAGCACCTGGAAAACAACTGGAACGCGCTCATAAGCCGCCCCGTGCCCCTGTGGATGATCTTCGGCGGCAAGCTGGCGGTGGCGGCGGCGCTTTCGTTTCTGACGCAGGCCGCTACGGGCGTATTCTACCTGATGAGCGGGCTGTATGCCGGCTTTGATGCGCCCCTGCCCCCGGAGCTGCCGCGCTGGCTCTTGATGGGTGCTTGCGGCGGGGTGGCGGTCTGCTCGGTGCAGCTTTTCATCTCCATGGCTGTGCGCAGCTTCGCGCCGCCGGTGGCCGTGGCGCTGGCGGGCGGCGTCGCGGGGCTGGCGTTTACTTCGGCAGGTCTGGGGCTCATCCAGCCCTACGCGCTGGTGGCGCTGGGCATGGACGCCAACGGCATGGGCGCGCTCGCCTCGGAGCAGTACGCCGCCTTCTTCGCCTCCTGCGCGGCCTATACGGCGATCCCCTGGGCGCTGGCCACCCTGTGGCTTGGGCGGCGGGACGTAACCACCCATTCATGAGGGGCGCGTGCCATTGAGCAGGGAAAAGCAAAAATCGATTGATACACTCTAAACAATGTGCTATAATGCCCTTTGGTTTTTCAGGACATCATTTTTGAAAGGAGTAAAGCAACCATGAAAAAATGCATTTCCCTGCTGCTGACCGTGTGCCTGCTGGCCACCATGGCCGTCGTGCCTGCCCTGGCCGAGGCCGGCACCTATACCGGCGCCGGCGCCGGCAAAAACGGCGAAGGCTCCATCGAGGTATCCGTCACGCTGGATGACGCGGGCGTGATCACCGCCGTAGAAGTGACCAAGAACGGCGACGACGCCGGTATCAGCGATCCCGCGGTGGAGGGCGTACCCGCCGCCATCGTGGACGCCAACAGC
>USFL01000291.1 GCA_900553905.1 uncultured Eubacteriales bacterium
GCGCTGATTCCCTTCATGATCCTGCCGACCTTCACCACGGTGGATAAGCTGGATTTTTCTGTGGTAGAAGCCGCGCGTGATTTGGGCGCAAGCCCCCTGCACGCCTTTTTCACCGTCACCGTGCCCCTGACCCTGCCGGGCCTGATGGCAGGCTGCGTGCTGGTCTTTATCCCGTCGATGGGCCTGTTCTTCCTCAACGACCTGCTCGGCGGCTCCAAAAGCGTGCTGGCGGGCGGGCTGATTCAGCAGCTCATCAACAGCCGCGACCTGCCCATGGCGGCGGCCTTGAGCGTGCTTCTGCTGGCCGTGACCGGCGCGGTGATCGCCGTATACCGGAAGGTTGGCGGCACGGGCGATATGAGCATGTTTTAGGAGGGAGCTATGAAAAAGCATTCGTTTGGTTCCCTGCTGTTTATCGGGCTGGTGCTGATCATCATGTACCTGCCCATCGCGGTGGTGGTCGTCTATTCCTTTAATGCCAACACTGCCCGCATTCCCATTGACTTTACGGGCTGGACCACCGATTGGTACGCCAAGCTCTTTGAGGGCCGGAGCGGCTTTGGCGATGCGCTGCTGCTGAGCGTGAAGGTGGCGCTTTGGGCCGTGGTGATCTCCTGCGTCATCGGCACGCTGGGGGCCATCGGCATGGCCAACCGGGCCGGCGGACGCCACTCCCGCCTGGATACGGCCATGGAATCGCTCATGTCCCTGCCGATCATGATTCCGGAAATCATCCTGGGCCTGGCTTTCATGGTGGTATTCAACGCCATGGGCATCCGCGGAAACGATTTGCGCCTTGTGCTGGCGCACGTCACCTTCTGCATTCCCTATGTGTTCCTCAACGTCAAAAGCCGGCTGGTGGGCATGGACCCGGCGCTGTTTGACGCGGCGCGCGACCTGGGGGCCAGCCCCGCGCGCGTGGTGCGCGACATCACCCTTCCCCTGTGCCGCCCCGCCATCCTGAGCGGCGCGTTTCTGGCGCTGGCCATGTCGCTGGATGATTTCGTGATCAGCTTCTTCGTCTACGGCGCAGGCGAAGGCACGCTGCCCATCAAGATCTACTCCAGCGTAAAGGTGGGCGTCTCGCCGCAGGTCAACGCCCTGTGCACGCTCATCATGGGCGTGGTGTTTATCGCCGTAGCCATCAGCCGCTACCTGTCCTCCGTGCGGGCCGCACGCCAGCGCAGACTGGAGCGGCAGATGCGCGCCGCATAAAAAGGATGTCCTTCGCAGCCACGTGCCGCGATTGGCATAGATCAGCAAGCAAACAAATCTGGAAACCCACCTCGGAAAGGAGAAATGAAATAATGAAAAAACTGGTCGCCCTCATGCTCTGCGCGCTGCTGGCGCTTCCCTCCCTTGCCCTTGCGGAGGAAGAAAAGGTGCTCAACATCCTCAGCTGGGAAGGCTATGTGGACAGCGATACGCTGGCCGCCTTTGAGGAGGAAACCGGCATTGACGTGGTCTGGTCCCCCATGGATTCCATTGACAGCATGCTGCTCAAGGTCAGCGAGGGCGGCGGTGCGGACTACGACTTGATTATCTCCAGCGACTACTCTCTGGACATTCTGCGCAAGCAGGGCCTGATTCAAAAGCTGGATATGAGCAAGCTGTCCAACTACGGCAATCTGGACCCCGCCTTTCTTTCTCAGACCTACGACCCGGACAACGAATACGTCATCCCCTACATGGCGGGCTGCCCGCTGATCATCTATGACCCCGAACGCGTGCCCTTTGAGATCGCCGGCTATGAGGATCTGTGGAATCCCGAGCTGGCCGACAGCGTGGCCGTGCTGGAAAACGCCCGTGTGCTGTGCGGCATCACGCTGAAAACCATGGACAAGAGCATGAACGAAACCGACCCCGACGTGCTGGCGCAGATGAAGGAAAAGCTGATGCCGCTCTATTCCAACATCCGCACCTTCGGCGACATGGAATCCTACAGCGCCGTCACCACGGGCGAGGCCAGCGTAGGTTTCCTGTTTACGCCCTTTGTGTACATGGTGCAGCTGGACCATCCCGAGTTCAAGGTGGTCTATCCCAAGGAGGGGCTTGGATACGGCATTGACGGCCTGGTCATTCCCACGGGCGCAAAGCATGTGGACGCAGCCCATCAGTTCCTGGATTATCTGATGCGTCCGGAAGTGGCTGCCAACAACGCCGAGATGCAGTACTATATGTGCGTCAATCAGGCTGCCAGGGAGTATTTGAGCGATACCTACCGTGAGGCCAGTGTGATGAACGTGCCCGCCGAGCTGCTCAAGGATGCGGAGTTCATCGAGGACGTGGGCGCCACGGAAACCCTCTATCAGGAAATCTATACCGCGTTCAAGAATCAGTAAGGGCTTGCGGCCCAGGAGAAAGGAAGATACCAATGCTCATTAAAAACGCAAAAGCCTTTATCAACGGCGCTTTCCAGGAGGGTACGGACATTGTGATCAGCGATGGGCGCATCGCCGCCATCGGGCAGGGGCTCGCCGTAGAGGGCGCGGAGACCATCGATCTCAAGGGCGACCTGCTCTTGCCCGGCTTTGTGGACGTACACATTCATGCATTCATGGGACAGGACACCATGAACGGTGAGGAAGCCGTGCGCCATATGAGCCGGGAGCTTAAGAAGTTTGGCGTGGCCGCTTTCCTGCCCACCACCATGAGCGCCAGCCCGGAGGATACCCAGGCCGCCCTCAAGGGTATCAAGGCAGTGATGGACCGTCCGGAGCCGGACGGTGCCATCGTGCTGGGCGCGCACATGGAAGCGCCCTTCCTGCAGGAAAGCAAGGCCGGCGCTCAGCTGAAGCAATATTTCGCGCTCCCTGACGAAAAGAACTGGGCGGCCTACGCAGGACCGTACGCCAGCATCGTGCGCATGATTACCATGGCTCCTGAAAAGGAGGGAGCGCTGGACTTCATTCGCCGCCTGACGGACAGCGGCATCACCGTCAGCCTCGGCCACACCAGCGCGGACGCGGAGACTGTGCACGCTGCCGCCGATCACGGCGCCACGCATGTAACCCACACCTTCAATGCCCAAACGCCCCTCAACCACCGTGCGCCCGGCGTGCCCGGAGCGGC
>USFL01000292.1 GCA_900553905.1 uncultured Eubacteriales bacterium
ATCAACTCCATCGAAAACCGCAAGGCGCTGCCCTCCATGCAGTCCTTCTTCTACATCTGCGAATATCTGGGCGTCACGCCGCAGGAATTCTTCGACGAGGGCAACGCCTGCCCCGTGCGCCTGCGCGAGCTGATGGACGAGGCCAAACGCCTTGACGAGAGCGCTCTTGTCCATCTGCTGGCCCTGATGCGGGAGCTGAACGCCGGGCGTTGAGCTCCCTTTTTCATTGACAAATCCGCCCGTTTTCGGTACAATACAATCAAACAAAGCCATATTGACCTCGGATGAAGGGTTCGGGAGAGACCGGCATGCCGGCGCCGAAGGGGCGAAACTCTCAGGCAAAAAGACCGTGCCCCGACGAAGCTCTGGAAAGCGTTGCGCACCACCGAAGAAGCAATCCCGCCTCCCGCGGGAGAATCTTTCAGGTCACAGGACAGAGGCGGCGGAAAGCCGCGCTCTGTTTTTCTTGGTTGACGGTTTTTTCACAAATTCAGAAGGGGGAATGACAATGGAGCTCAAGACGCCGCTGTATGACTGCCACGTGGCGCTGGAAGGGCGCATGGTGCCCTTCGCGGGCTACGTGCTGCCGGTGCAGTATCCCACGGGCGTGATCCGCGAGCACATGGCCGTGCGTCAGGCCTGCGGCCTGTTTGACGTCAGCCACATGGGCGAGGTGCTCTACAAGGGACCCGCTGCCCTGGCAAATTTGCAAAAGCTGCTCACCAACGACTTTTCCACCATGCGCGACGGCAAGGTGCGCTACAGCGTGATGTGCAATCCCAAGGGCGGCGTGGTGGATGATCTGATCGTCTACCGCTTTTCCCAGGATGCATACTGGGTGGTGGTCAACGCGGCCAACCGCCACAAGGACGTAAGCTGGATGCGCGAAAACCTCTTTGGCGACTGCGAGCTGACCGACATGAGCGACGACGTGGCCCAGCTCGCCCTGCAAGGCCCCAAGGCCGGGGCCGTCTTTGCCAAGGTCTGCGATCAGGAGCCGCCCACGGGCTACTATACGTTCATCCCGGAGATGACGGTGGCGGGGGTCAAGTGCCTCGTCTCGCGCACAGGCTACACCGGCGAGGACGGCTTCGAGCTCTACTGCGCCAATGCCGACGCGTCCGCCCTGTGGAACGCGCTCCTGGAGGCGGGGAAGGACGACGGGCTGATTCCCTGCGGCCTGGGCGCGCGCGACACGCTGCGGCTGGAGGCCGCCATGCCCCTCTACGGCCATGAGATGGACGATGCCGTTACCCCCTTTGAAACGGGCCTTGGCTGGGCGGTCAAGATGCACAAGGACGACTTCATCGGCAAGGCCGCGTTGGCGGGCAATGAGCAGCCTGCGCGCCGCCGCGTCGGCATCGAGATCACCGGCCGCGGCATCGCGCGCGAGCACTGCGACGTGTACCTGAATGGAAAGAAGATCGGCGTCACCACCTCCGGCACGCACTGCCCCTATCTGGGCAAGGCCGTGGCCATGGCGCTCATCGACGGTCCGGCGGAGGACGGCGCGCTCACCGTAGACGTGCGTGGCCGCCAGATTGAGGCAAAATTCGTTCCCCTGCCCTTCTATCAGCGCAAGAAATAAGCTTTTCGTAAGGAGGAACCTGTCATGAACATTCCCGCGGATCTCCGTTACACCAAAACCCATGAGTGGATCAAGGAAGAAAACGGCGTCGTTACCGTTGGCCTGTCGGACTTTGCGCAGCAGGAGCTGGGCGATCTGGTGTTTGTGAACCTGCCCCAGGTGGGAGACGCGGTCACGGCGGGCGAGGCGTTCGCGGACGTGGAGTCCGTCAAGGCCGTGAGCGACGTGTACAGCCCTGTCACCGGCACCGTCTGCGAGATCAACGAGGCCCTGCTCGACGCGCCCGAAAGCATCAACCAGGACTCCTACGGCGCGTGGTTCATCCGCGTGGAGAACGTGACCGGTACCGTCGAAACCCTGTCCGCCGAGGAATACGAGGCCATGCCGAAGGAGGGCTGATTCGATGGGCAGCTACGTACCCGTCACCCCGGAGGAGCGGCGCGCGATGCTTGAGCGCATCGGCCTGCCTTCGGTGGAGGCGCTCTATGCCGATGTGCCGGAGGGCGTGCTTCTCAAGGAGCCGCCTGTGTTCACCGGCGGCTTTTCGGAACTGGAGGTCCGCCGCCACATGGAGCGGCTCGCAGAGCAAAACCGCGTGTTCAGCACGGTCCTACGCGGCGCGGGAGCCTATGACCATTACATCCCCGCCGTTGTGCGCGCCATCCCGGCCAAGGAGGCGTTTCTGACCGCCTATACGCCCTATCAGGCCGAGATCAGCCAGGGCCTGCTCCAGTCCATCTTTGAATATCAGACCATGATCTGCCGCCTCACCGGCATGGATGTGGCCAACGCCTCGGTCTATGACGGCGCGAGCGCGGCGGCGGAGGCGTGCGCCATGGTGCGGGAGCGCCGCCGCACGGTGACGCTGGTGTCGGCCTGCGCGCATCCGGACGTGATCGCCACCATCCGCACCTACTGCTGGGGCTCCAACCACGAGATGCGCCTCATCCCCGAAAAGGACGGCGTGACGGATCTGGACGCCCTGCGGGACGCATTGGACGATCAGGTAAGCGGCGTGTACCTGGCTTCGCCCAACTTCCTGGGCGGGCTGGAGGACGTGAGCGCCGCGGCGGAGATCTGCCACGCGGCGGGCGCGAAGCTCATCGTGGGCGCCAATCCCATGGCGCTGGCCCTCTTCAAGACCCCCGGCGAGGCGGGGGCCGACGTGTGCGTGGGCGACGGACAGCCCCTGGGCATGCCGCTTAGCTACGGCGGGCCGTATGTGGGCTTCATGGCCACGCGCACCGCATTGATGCGCAAGCTCCCCGGCCGCATCGTGGGCCAGACCACCGATGTGGACGGAAAGCGCGCCTTCGTGCTCACCCTTCAGGCCCGCGAGCAACACATCCGCCGCGAGAAGGCGGGCAGCAACATCTGCTCCAATCAGGCGCTGTGCGCGCTCACGGCGGCGTGCTATCTGGGCGCGGTGGGGCCGGAGGGCCTGCGCGAGGTGGCCCGCCAGTGCTATGACAAGGC
>USFL01000293.1 GCA_900553905.1 uncultured Eubacteriales bacterium
GCGGGCATTCCATGCCCGACGGGTCGCTCACCTGCGAAAACTGCGGCACCTATCTGGGCCGCTACGGCGGTTCGGCGCTTCAGGATACGGGCGTGCGCGCCATCCGTCAGGGGCGGGTGAGCGCAACGGCGCCCACTTTGCCCTCCGGGGGCAGCTGTTCCAGGGAATACGGCGACTATGATCTCTCCTCCGTGCCCGTGGAAGAGGTGCGGCACGCCCCCCGCCGCAAGCCGGCCGCCGCCTTTCAGACCGAGCGCGGCAGCAGCCGTCCCGATACGCGGCGCGGCGTGCCGGTCAACGCGCGCGGGCGCGCCCCCGCGTTGAAAACGGGGCATGGCCGCGTGCATACGGTCCACAGACACAACATCAACTGGATGCTGATCGGCGTGGCGCTCACGCTGGTGGCCGTGCTGGCGGGCGCGGGCTATATGCTCTACATGAGCCGCAGCGATAGCGGCCAGCGCGCCACCGCGCGCCGCAACGCCATGGCCGCGACCGAGGTCATGTTCGCCCTGGCCCAGAACACGGACGATCCGCTGGTGCAGGAGGAGCGCGAGGCGCTGATCAAGGAGTGGAGCGGAGTGCCTGCGCAGGCCTATCGCCTGGCGGGGCAGGACTATCTGGATGTGGGCGACGTGCAGATGGCGATCACTTGCCTGCGCATCAGCGACGCCATCGACCCGGAGAACTACGACGGCCTGCTGTTGCTGGCCAACGCCTACGAGCTGGATGCGCAGGACGAGCAGGCCGAGGCGGTGTACCTCAAGCTGGCCCAGGAGGTCAGCCCCTTCCGCAGCGAGGCCTACACGGCGCTCATTAGCATGTATCTGGAGCAGGACCGCGGCCCCGAAGCGGCGGACATGATGCTTCTGGCCTATGAGAACACCGACCGCGAAAACTTCCGCCAGCAGCGGGATGATTTTATCCCCGCCATGCCGGAGGTCAGCCTCACCGCCGGGCGCTACGAGATCAGCGCCATGGAGCAGGACATCTCTCTTACCTCGCCTCAGGGCTACGACGTGTACTACACCGTGGATGATGACGCGGTGCTTCCGGAGGACGGCATCCTCTGCGAGGACGGCAGCATCATACCCAAGGAGGGCACGGTCACGCTGCGCGCCGTGGCGGTCAGCGGCGATCTGGTCAGCGACCCGATCAGCGTGTCCTACAGCTTCTATTATCCCACGCCGCCCGCGCCCAAATGCAACCTGGCTCCCAATACCTATAAAACCCTGCGCGAGGTCAGTCTGCGCGCCGGCACCTTGAGCGAGACCCAGGCTGCGGGGCTGACCAAGGCCGAGCAGGCGGAGATCGAGAGCCACTACGTCTACTATTACACCATCGATGGGTCTACCCCCACCGAGGAGAGCCCCGTCTACGATGGCACGCCCATCAAGCTGCCCTCCGGCCGCGTCAAGCTCAAGGCCGTCTGCGTCAACCAGTACGGGAAGATGAGCCCGACGCTGGAGGTCGAATACAAGTTCAACGTCTCCCCCTACCCCCTGAACATGTATGAGGAAAGCGACACCTTTGGCAGCTTCACCCTCAACAAGACCTCCATCGACGAGTTCAAATCCGCCTTTGGCAATCCGACCCAGGAGTTGGAAACTACCTACCTGAACCTGACCAACTCGGCGCGGCATCTGCAATACAGCTGGGGCTATGCCGTGTTTATCCTGGAAAACAACGCCTGGCAGCTGGTGCGCGTGGACATGAACAGCGAAATCGGCACGCCGCCGCGCGGGGTGGGCTTTGGCAGCACGGAAAGCGAGATCGTTTCCGTCTACAAGGACTTCGGTCAGGTGGAGGCCCCCAACGGCACGCGCGGCCTGTACTACGACTATCCCAACGTTGGCCAGGTGCTGGTTAACGACGACGGTACCCGCACTGTGCGCTACACCTGTCAGATTTCCACCAGCAAGGTCTGGGTGCTGGAATACGACCTGGGCAGCAACGGCCGCGTCACCCATATGGCGAACTACTACCAGCCATGAGCTGGCGCGAGCGACCGCTTCGCGTTAAATTTAACAAACATGGAAGAAACCTGCGGGGTGATACGTCCTATGCAGTGGGCGTATACTCCGCGTGGAAAAAGACTTGCGGGGGAAAGCGCCGGTGATTTTGTCCGGTTTGCCGGAAAAAGGGGGAAACACCATGAAGGAACTGTGGAAACATCTGCTGTGCGCCGCCTTGTGCCTGTGCATGCTCTTTTCATCAGCGCTGGCCGAGGGCGTGGATATCAACCTGCATGTGGTAGCTGATTATAGCGACGCCGATGCCACGATCATCCGCTCCGGGCAGGTGGTGGGCGAAAGCCTCTACCTGCTGGTGGGCGGCCTGTACGGTAGCGAGGACGAAGGACAGGTGAAGCTGGAGCGCTGGACCGCCGGAATGAGCGGACCGGAAACCGTGCTGGAGGGCCTGATTAGCTACCGCAATGAGGACGCGGATGACACCATGCCGGTGGTTCAGCGCCTGATGACCGACGGCGAATGCCTCTATGGCTACGACGAGAGCAGCCGCCAGGTCACGCTCCTGGTGGACGCCGCGGGCAGCGCGGCGGCCCAGGCGCTGTGCACGCTGGAGGCGGCGGAGGAAGCGAGCTCCGCGGACGACAGCTATTACGGTAGCTATGTCAGCGCCATGTTCGTGCAGAATGGCGAAGTGGTGAGGCTGGCGGAGAACTACGGCGAGGGAGAAACCAGCTATATCGTGGAGCGCTACGCGCTGGATACCGGCAAGCTGGTTGCCAGGAGCGGGGCCGATAACACGCTGCGTACGCTGTGCTCCTACAAAAATGACAAGTATCTGGCGATGGTACAGCCCGCTCCGGGGCCGGAGGACATGGATATGCCCATGTCGCAGCTCGCCCTCTACGACCCTGCCACGGGTGAGACGAGCACCGTGGCGACCTTGTCCGGCAGCTATCTGAACAATGTGACCTACGACCCGCAAAGCGACATCGCTTATTACTGCTGCGACGCGACGATCTATGCCGTGCCGATGGCTACGGGCGAATCCCGCGTCAGCGCCTATCTGCCGGTGAACGCCTGGTCCGGCTCGG
>USFL01000294.1 GCA_900553905.1 uncultured Eubacteriales bacterium
ACCTCATCCAGACGGTGGGTGATAAAGATGATGGCGATGCCGTTCGCAGCAATCTGTTTCATCACCGAGATCAGCTGGGTTGCCTCGCTCTCGGTCAGCACGGCGGTGGGCTCGTCAAAGACGAGCAGCTTCACGCCGGTTTTGTCAATTTCGCGGGCGATCTCCACAAACTGCATGTAGCCCACGGGCATGCCCTCGACGCGGGTGTACTCGTCGATGCTCATGCCCACGCTGTCCAGCGCCTTGCGCGCGTCGGCAGCCATGGCTTTCATATCCAGCGTTTCAAGATTTTTGCCCAGAATGCGGCTGAAGATGTTGGGATGGGTGATTTCGCGGTTCAGCTTGATGTTTTCCGTCACGGTGAAGCCGGGCAGCAGCATGAACTCCTGATGCACCATGCCGATGCCCTTCATCATGGCGTCATGAGGCGAGGTTACGTTGGCTGTCTCGCCATCCAACAGCACCTGGCCCTCAAAGCCGCCCGTGGTGTGAATCACGGGCATGCCGAACAGCACGTTCATCAGCGTGCTTTTTCCCGCTCCGTTTTCGCCCAGCAGCGCATGGATTTCGCCCGGGCGCACGGAGAGGGAAACGTCGCTGAGGACGGTGTTCTCGCCATAGCGCTTGGTGATGTTTTTCATTTCCAATACATACTCGGCGCTCAAGTCGACAGAACCTCCTTGCAGATACGAAGAAGGGGCCCACCCCGTGGGGAGGGCGGGCCCCATCTTACGGACTTTTGTACGAACGATTACAGATAATCGTTGAAGTCAACCTGAGACAGCAGAATGGTGTAGTAGTTGTTCAGCGTGGTGCCCTCGGCGTTGGTGTAGTTCTCGATCTTCGCGCCGGGAACGCTCTCATTGAACAGCTCCATCAGGATGTCGGCATTGTTGCGGTCGGTGATCTCGCCCAGCGCCCAGCCCTTGCCGTATTCCACACCGATCTCGATGATGGACATGGCCACGGGGGTCGGCCAGGTGGAGAAGCGGCCCACGGCGTCGTGCTCGGCCAGCTTCTCGGCGATGGCCTTCAGAGCGGCCTCGTCGTCGCCCAGCTCAAGCTCCAGGCCCAAGGTGGCCGGGAAGCCATGGTAGGGGCTGGGGCAGCAGGGCAGCGGATAGTAGGCGTTGTCCAGGTCGAGGATCGCGGCCTGCATAGCGGGCTGCATGGAGCAGTTGGTGGTGAAGAAGGCAACCTTCTTGTCCGGGTACTTGGCAGCCTGCTGGGGCACGTCCTCCAGCACGAACTGCTGGGCGCCGGAGGTGCCGGCCTCACCGGTGGGGTCGGGAGCGGTCACGTCCACAAACTCGATGCCCAGCGCCTCGGCGTTGGCCTTGAGGATGTTATAGCGGCCCACGATGGTCTCCATGGCCATGTGGCGCGGGAAGGAGTAGTGCATGAACACGTCGATGCCCCACTCGGCGCACTTTTCCATGATGGTGTCGCCCTGGCCGGCTTCGTTGGCGTACATGATGATGTCAGCGGCCTCGGAGATGACGGCGGGGTCTTCCTGCGGGGTGCCGGCGATGAAGAGGATGTCGTCGCGGCCCATCTCACGGATCTTCTGGATGCCGGGGGTCGCGCCGGGCACGGCCTGGCACATCACGATGGCCTTCACGTCGGGGTCAGAGGCGAAGGCGACCAGCTTGGAGATGGTGGTCTCCGTCTCGGACATGAAGTTATCGGGATACGTATCGGTGATGATGTGCTCGGGGCCATACTTTTCCAGCGCCTTCTCGGCAGCGCGGAATTCTTCCTCGCCCTGAGAGGTGGTGCCGGTCAGGATGGCCACCTTCCACGTGCCTTCGCTCTCTTCGGCAGAGGCGGCCACGGTGGTCAGGGTGAGCAGCATAGCAAGCGCCAATACGATGCTCAACAGTTTTTTCATGTTGGGTTTCCTCCTTGTCCACTTTTCAGATTCTTGGGTCATCCAGCTCAAGGGGGTTCTCAAGATTGTGAGATGGAATGTACAAAGTATATCATAATTCATCTGAAACAGGCAAATGGTAATTTCAACGCCCCCGCCGCCGCAACTCCCATAAAAAACCCTTGTTTTTTCTAGGCTTTCAGTTTTTTAGTACCATTCCGCCGCTTTTTGGAAAACAAAGAAAAAACATTTTGACGGCAAGGCGCTTCGCCGCGGCCCTTATTGATCCCCGCCGTAGATGCTCGGCGACAGCACGCCCACGTCCGGCAGGTTGCGGTAGACTTCGTTGTAATCCAGGCCGTAGCCCACCACAAAGGCGTCGGGAATCTGGAAGCAGGAATAGTCCACCTCAAGCGGCGCCACGCGGCGGGCGGGCTTGTCCATGAGGGCCGCGATGCGCAGGCTGGCCGCCCCGCGGGTGATGAGCAGCTTTTTGAGGAAATGGAGCGTCATGCCGCTGTCCACGATGTCCTCCACGATGATCACGTCGCGGTCCAGGATGCTGCGATCCAGGTCCTTGACCAGCCGCACCTCGCCGCTGGACTTGGTGCTGGCCCCATAGCTGGACACGGCCATAAACTCGATCTCAAGCGGCAGGTCCACCTGGCGGATCAAATCCGAAAAGAATACGCTCGCGCCCTTGAGGATGCAGATGAACACGGGCTTTTTTCCCCGGTAATCAGCGGTGATTCGCTCGCCCAGCGCGCGCACGGCGGCGGCGACCTCCTCGCGGCTGTACAGAATGCTGTCCAGGTCGTGATACAGATTGCGTTCGTTTTCCATGGATGCTCTCTCCTTTTTCGGTTCATCTGTAGGGATCGCCGGGCGCGGCCAGCAGCCGGACCGACCCGCCGGGCACGGCGGTCAGGCGCAGCCTTTCGGACGCGCACAGGCGCGGAATCCAGAGCACTTCGCTCCCCACGGCCAGCACGGCCAGGTACGGGCGCAGCGGGCGGTCGATCCGCCGGTCGGTCAGGAAGCGGCGAAGGGCCTTCTCCCCCGGTGCTCCCATGGGACGAATCCGGTCGCCGGGACGGGGATGGCGCCAAACGGGCCCCTGCGCCAGCACCGCCGGGGGCAGCACCGCCTCGCCCGCATGGGCGGGCACGGGGGTATCCGGCCCGGCGGGCGT
>USFL01000295.1 GCA_900553905.1 uncultured Eubacteriales bacterium
GTACAGCTTGCCTTCTCCTTGCGCGGCCTGCCCGTATCCCCCTGCGCCTGGACGGGAGCGGACGGGGTTGGCCACAGCTGCGTGGCCAACCTCTATGTGGGCGATAGCGGCGAGATGCGTGATTTCACCTTGTCCTATGCCCCGCGCGAGGTGAGTGCCGCGCCTTATGCCGGTGCGGTAAAAACGCCGCTGGAGGCGCTTGAGGACCTGGCACGGCAGTTTGACTGCATCCAGCCCGTTCCCCGCGAGGATGAGCGTGGGCGCGCCCTGCCCGCCCACTGGCCCGTGGTGCTGGACATCCGCCCCGCCTATCACACCGCTGACGGTGTGACCTTTTTCCCCGCCTGGCTGGTCGCCACCGCCTGGCAGGATTCGGACGGCCAGACCGGCATGCCCTGGCTTGTCGCCATCGACGCACGCAGGCCCTGACATGCGCAAAGCGGCGCGCACCCTTCCCCGGCCCCGTTGGACCGCCCGGAAGGGCGCGCGCCGCTGGTTGGCAACGCCATGGGGGATTTGCCGGTCATTTCACAGGGCGCACCCACGCTTCCGGGGTGTCGCCCGCTGCGCCGGTTAGGCGCGCCTGCGCAGAAACAGCCGAAAGAATCCGCTTAAGAACCTTGGCGCACGCACGCAGATCATCCTGACAGACAAGTTTCTCACCTCCAAGCCTTGCTAAGCCGCAAAAGCAGCGCTCCCGCAACGATCAGCCCCAGCCCCAGCAATGCCAGCCACGCCCAGCACGGGATGCACAGAAACAGCAGCAGGACGCCCAGCGCCAGCAGCGCGTAACCGGCGATCATCAGCGACGTATTCTTCCCGGAGGGGTAGCATTTTTCCACAGGCATGCGGCGTCACCTCGCTCATTTCCAATGTATGCGCCCATCTTCAAAAGATGCGGGGCATTTTTTTCGTGCGTTGGAAAAAAGCGTCTGTTTTCGCCGTCTATTGTTTAGAAAGGAGAGAGGCGCATGGATGCGGTGCAGCGGGAAAAGCGGCTGGAAAAGTGGATCGCCCGCTATGGCGACGCGGTGCTTCGGGTGTGCTATCTCACGCTGTTGGACGCCCGCGAGGCCGAGGACGCGGCGCAGGAAACCTTTCTGCGGGCCTGGCGCTTCATGGACCGCTGCGAAGGCCGGGGCGACAAGACGTGGCTTGTGCGCATCGCGCTCAACGTCTGCCGCGACGTTCGCCGCAGCCGGTGGCGCAGGCATGTGGACCTGACGCGCGCGCTGGACGACCTGCCGCCCTCCGCCATGAGCGTGCCGCCGCAGGAGCGACTTCTGTTTCTGGACATCCTGCGGCTGCCGGAAAAGTACCGACAGGTGCTCATCCTCTATTATTATCAGGACATGACCCTTGAGGAGGCCGCCGCGGCGCTGGGCTTGAGCCGCTCCACGGCGCATCACCGGCTCAAGCGGGCCGAAGCGGCGCTCCGCGATACGCTGACAGGAGGTGGCGGCGGTGAAGAATGAGGCGATCCGGCAGGCGATTGCACACCATGTGGACGGCCTCCGGCTCCCGGAGGGAACCGCGCGCGCCGTCCTGCAAAAAGCAAAGGAGGAAAAGCCCATGAAACGAAGGATTTCCCTTGTACTGGCGGCGGCGATCATCCTTGTGCTGGCGGCGGCCACGGCGCTGGCTGTGACGGCGCTTCGCGGCCTGGGCTTCGTCGGCCGGGAGATGGACGGCTCGGTGTACAGCGGCGCGACGGACGGGCAGCGGCTTTACTATTCCGACGGCTTTTCGCTGCTTACCTGGCAGCCGGAGGATGAGACGCCCCGGGTGCTGATTTCAGGCGAGTCATGGCGCAAAGCCGGCCTCAGCACGCTGGGCACGCACCTTGTACACACGGGCGATGCGCTGCTATTGATGGACACCGAGTCGCAGAGGCTCTGGCGCTGGACCGGGGAGGACCTCGTGCCGGTGCTGGACTACGCGGGCACGCCCCTTGGCGCGCTGGCGCAAAGCGTGCGGTCGCTCCTCTGGCAGGAGGGGACGCTGTACCTCGTCTGCGGCGACACGGCCGGCGACACGGTGCGCCTTGTCCGCGCGGACATTGCGGACGGCAGCGCGCAGGACCTGGGCCTTGAGGGGTATACGCGCCTTGCGTCTTACCAAAACGGCCTGCTGCTGGGGATTCGGCGCGCGGACGGCGGCAACCAGGCCGTCATCCTCGACGCAACCACCGGCGAGGTACAGGAGGCGCTGGGCGCTCCCGCGGACCTGCGCGGCATCTGCTGGTCCGAGAAGCGCGGCACGCTCTATGCCATGGTGGACGGCGCGCTCGCCTGCTGGGACGGCGCGGACTGGCAGGCCATCCGCGCCTGCGCTCTGCCCGCGGCGGTCAGCTTCCGGGGCGTGATCGGAGACTGGTATGTGGCGGCGGGCGTAGACGGCATCCGCCTGATCGCGCTGGACGGGAAAGAGGAAGCCCGGACTTCGCTGACCGTTCGCGGCCTGCCCTCGCTGGAGCGGGACCTGGACCACAGCTTCCAGCAGGCATACCCCGGCATGGTCCTCTCCCGCCGTACCGAAACCGGGCACTTCTGCGCCCGCGACGCGGTCGAGGCCATCCGCGCGGGCGACACGACCGACCTGTTTTACCTGCGGCTGGACGGCGAACTGCTCAGCCTGCTCCGGGATGGCTTCTTCCCCGCCCTCGATTCGGACGCGCTGCTGGCCGAGGCCGAGGGCATGGCCCCGGTCTTCCGGGACGCGCTGGTGTGGGAAGGACAGCTGCTGGCCTATGCCGGAGCGCCCGTGGTGTGGGCCTGGCAAATCGTGGAGGGCGCGGACGACCCGCCCGCCACCTTTGCGGAGCTGGCCGCCTCCCACCGTATGCCGTGGACGCGGGAAGAATACGCGCGCTATCTGCTCGTTCAGCTGTTGATGGAGGAAGGCGGCCTGCCGGCAGACGCGCTCGCCCCGGCGCTGGAAGCGCTCAAGGCGGCGGACCTGCCGCTGGATGCGCCCGCCGGAGACGGCGGCGGTTTGGAGACGGCGTACGGCCTCGTCCTGCGCGGCCACAATCCCGCCGACCCGGAACCGGCGACGCGCC
>USFL01000296.1 GCA_900553905.1 uncultured Eubacteriales bacterium
AAAAGGACTGTCAAGGTGAGCGGGCTTTTGGTCCGGCAGAAGACGGCAGGGTGTCAGACAAATTGAGCAGGGAGGAAAGCTGCGCAGAAAGTCCATGCGTCCCCTTTGACGGGCCTCTCCTGCAGAATGGCTTTTTTTCATTCTCATGATTCAAATCGGGCGCCAATGTCAAAAAACAGGATAACACCGGAAACCATTGTTTTCATGCCGGGCGAAGGCTCCGGCCCTGCCCCCGGACGATCCGCCGCGGCAGGAGGCCCGTTTTCGGGTGGCTGCTTCCGACACCGCCTAAGGGATGAACAGAAAAACAGCCGGACGCGAAAGCACACGTCCGGCTCAGGCCGCTGAAGGCGGGCGGCACACACCGAACCGGTGTGGCGTCACACTATCTGCGGATTTTTGCAAGATGCTTCATCACAAGGTTGGCTGCCACGCCGGTGACCGCGCCCGTGATCAGGCCCGCAACCATCAGCACCGCCATATAATACATCAGGCTTGGCGTGCTCAAAATCACCATGGCCAGCGCCACCTGGCCCACGTTGTGGGCCACGCCGCCCACCATGCTCACCATCACGGGATGAACCCCTTTCACGCGGCTGAGCAGCGTCATAAACACCATGCTCACCAATCCGCCGGCAAAAGCGTACATCATGGCGTTCACGCCCCCGAACAAAAGCCCGGACAGCACCACTTTGAGCACCATCAACACAAATGCCGTGGGGATATTGAGCATGTAAACCGCAAAAATCAATACGCCGTTGCTCAATCCCAGCTTGATGCCGGGCACGCCCGCCGCCACAGGCATGAGGCTTTCCACAAAGCCCAGCACCAGCATCAGCGCTACCAGCAGCCCGCACAGGGCCACCCACTGGGTCTGCTCCCGCAGGGTTTGTCTTTTTCTGCTCATTTGTACGCTCCCGTCAGGTCCCGGACAGCAGCTGGATCAGTTCCTCGGTGGTGTACAATTCCAGCGTCACCTGGTTGGGCAGGCAGATGATCATGTTGCCCAGCAGACGGCTGTCCATATTGTCCAGCGACACCACGCCCTGCTTGACGCAGTCCTGATTTTCGCAGGTAGAGCTCTTCATGTCGATGCTCTCCGTGGTGACATGAATGACGTTCTTCGCCCCGGTTTCCTCCTGGATGACGGAGTATTCTCCCTCCTCGACAAGGGGAATGGGCTGATACACGGTGCCGCCCGCCGTCACCACCAGCCACGCCTTGATGGACGCGGGGTCAAACGTCACCGTCACCTCAGGCTCCTCGGATTCCTCAGGCGCGGGCGTCGTGGTCTCGCCAGAAGGAGACGTGACCGTGACGGGCGCGGTTTCCTCCGCCGCGTCGGGCGCTTCTGTCGCAGCGGCCTCTTCCGTGGCGTCGGGTTCCGCCGTGGGGCTCGCCGTAGCCGTGGGCTCCGTGGTGGGTTTGGCCGTGGCGTCGGGTTCCGCCGTGGGGCTCGCCGTAGCCGTGGACTCCGTGGTGGGTTTGGCCGTGGCGGTGGGCTCCGCCGTGGGCTCGGCCGTAGCCGTGGGCTCCGTGGTGGGGTCAGCTGTGGCGGTAGATTCGGCGAAGACGTCAGGTCCCAGCGTGGGCGCATCCGCCGCCGGGGGGGCGACGCGTGCGGGCAGCACGGCGGCCAGCACAGCCACCACGGCGATGGCTGCCACCAGCGCGATTCCGATCCAGATATTCTTGTTGCGCATGCGTTACCTTCCTTTCCATAAATGAAGCAACACGGCCATGATACCGCATGAACACGCGCCCGTCAAGCATGGAAAAAACGGGAGGCGGCACAGGGTTGCACGCCGGCCGCGATTTCGGTATACTGGCCTTGCGTCTTTTTATGCAAACAACGAGGGGAGACGGGATGTATGGCGATCATCATGAGGCTGCTGGGCCGGCGGCGCGCCGTGCGGGCGCTGGAGGCAGCGCGGGCGGCGATGGGGGATCTGACGCCGCTCAAACGGGACTGCGGCCGCCTGTGCGGGGCCGCCTGCTGTCAGCCGGATGAGACGGGCCTCAACGGCATGCTGCTGTTCCCCTTTGAGGAAACCTGCTATCGCCGGCCCATCGAAGGCTTTTCCTTCCAGCTCGTGGACGACGACACGCTCTTCAAGGGCGGCAAGCGCCTGGTGTGCGAGGGAACCTGCCCGCGCGAGCACCGCCCGCTGGCCTGCCGCATCTTTCCGCTGCGCATCCGCGTGGAGGCCGACGCGCTGGGCGAACGGGCGCGCTGCACGGCAGAGCTGGACCCGCGCGCCTGGTGCGTATGCCCGCTGCTGGAGCAGGGCGGGCTGCGCGCGATGGACCAGGCGTTCGTGGCTGCCGTTGCCAGGGCGGGCGACGCGCTGATTCAAAACGTGTACATGTTGGAGGCGCTCTACAACGAGCAGCGCCTGATCGATGAAATGAGGCGGCTATGATGCGTACCCTGATCATCGGCGGCGGGGCGGCGGGCATGGCCGCCGCCATCGCGGCGGCGCGGGCCGGACAGGCGGTCACGGTGCTGGAGCGTGGTCGCAGGCCGCTCAAAAAGCTGGGGGTGACGGGAAACGGACGGGGCAACCTGCTGAACGCAGGCGCGCCCGACTATCCCGGCGGAGCGGACTTTGCCGCGCAGGTGCTCGCCGCCATGCCCTATGACCGGCTGGCGGCGTTTTGGGAGGACCTGGGCGTACCCCTTCGCCTGGAGGAGGAGGGGAGGGTGTATCCCGCGTCGTTGCTGGCCTCGACGGCGGTGGATGCGCTTGGGCTGGCTGCGCGCAGGCTGGGTGTGGAAATCATCGTCAACGCGCGCGTGACGGCGTTGGACCGCCTGCCCGGGGGTGGCTTCGAGGCGCGGGGAACGGTGTGCCGCTATCTGCCTGACATATCCAAAAAGAGCGGCAAAATCCGGCCCGGCGCGCTCGCGGAAGAGACCCCCGCGCATTGGTGGGGCGACCGTGTCATCGTGGCGGCGGGCGGGGCAGCGGCCCCGGCGCACGGCACGGACGGCAGCGCTTACGGCCTCCTCACCGCCTTCGGCCATGAGCTGACGCCGATCCGGCCCGCCCTGTGTGCC
>USFL01000297.1 GCA_900553905.1 uncultured Eubacteriales bacterium
CCCTGGGTGCGAAAATCCATGGCGTCCTGGAACAGCGGCACGCCGCTCTGCTGCATTTCCGCGCCGAAGGGCGCGGGGTCCTCCGCCAGGAAACCGCTGCCCATCACGCCGGGCTGCTGCCATGCAGGCATCCCCTGCGCCATCTCCGGGCCGTCCATAGGCATGTCCCAGGGAGCCGCATCCTCTGCCGCCCCGTTGCGCGGCGGCTGGAAAGGGTCGCTGGACTGATTGTGGTTGCGGTAGTAGTCGCTCAAAATGTCGCACTCCTTATCCTTGGTTGGGTTGGGTGGATTCGGTCCCCTGGCGGGACCGGCGGCTCCCAAAGGGCCTGCATGAGCAGCCATCACGCGCCCGGGGCGCGAATGGCATACGTGCCGACTGTATACCATCGTCTATTATACCAATATTCCCGCAACTCTACAACCCCTGTTTTCCCTGATGCGCTCCCCCCATCCCCTCCTGTAAGCCGCGCAATTGTAAAACTTTGGTCCTGCAAAGCATGCAAACGCAATCGCTGTCTGGCCCGGAAGGGTTTTCTCCCTCATGCGGAGAATGTTATAGCACCGATCTTGTCTTTCGGCGGCGGGCGATCTTTTCCCACCGCCTGAGGAGGAGGAACGCTTCATGGATATCATTCTGGTTTTGTGCCAAGGCCGGCGGCAATCCGCGCTGATTGCCCGCACGCTTCGCTACCGCCAGGTGTACAGCCTTCCCCTCGCCCTGGACAGCCCGGCGGAAACGGTGCTGTCCTATGCGCCAAAGGGGATCGTTCTATCTGCCCCCGACGGCACGCCGGACGCGCTGGCGCGTCTGGACCCCGCGCTGTTGGAGGCCGGGGTGCCGGTGCTGGCGCTGGGTGGGATGGTGCCGGCGCTGTGCCGCCTCTACGGCGGGGACGCCTCGCCAGCCGCCTGTCCGCGCGGCGCGGTGACGCTGGGGCTTGAAAACGACCCGCTGTTTGCCGACATTTCCGGCGGCGAGCGCGTGCTGCGTTCCCTATCAGATCTGACCCTGTCCGAATGTCTTTTGCCCCTGGCCACCGCCACGGAGCGGCCCATCGGCTTTCGTCACCGGGACCTTCCGCTTTATGCCCTGCAATATCCCATCGAACGCAACGATCCGGATGCGGCGCAGCTTCTGTTCAACTTTGCCAGCCGCATCTGCGGTGCCGCGGATACCTGGGACGAGGACGCCATGATGAATCTGGCGGTGGAGCGCATCCGTCAGGCCGCGCCGGAGGGGCGCGTGCTGTGCGCGGTGTCGGGCGGGGTGGACAGCGCGGTCTGCGCGCGCCTGGCCAGCCTGGCCGTGGGGGATCGGCTGATGTGCGTGTTTGTGGATACGGGCCTCTTCCGTCAGGGGGAGTCGGAGAATGTTATCTCTACTTTCATGGATTCCCTGGGGCTGGTGGTGGCGCACGTGGACGCAAGCGAAGCCTTTTTGCGCGCGCTGTCCGGCGTGCGCAGCCGGGACGACAAGGAGCGCATCGCCGCGCAGCTGATGACTCAGGTGCTCATCAAGCAGCTGAGCTATGATCCCGGCATCCGTTCCATTGTGATGGGCGCGAATCTCAACGACGCGCTGTTCGGCTTCTCCACCACCGCCGAGATGGAAAACGTGAGGAACACGTACAACCTGTGCGTATGCGAGCCTGTACACGACCTGTTCAAGGAGGAGGTGCGCCGCCTGGCCACGGCGCTGTCCCTGCCCGACAGCATCGCGCTCCGGCAGCCCTTTCCGGCAAGCGGGCTGGCTCTGCGCATCTTCGGCCAGGTCACGCCGGAGCGCCTGACCGTGCTTCGCGCCGCCGACGCCTGTTTCAGCGAGGAGATCCGCGAGGGCGGCTATGCCAAACGCCTGTGGCAATACTACACCAATCTGGTGGACAGCCCGGACCAGCCGGACACCTATGCGATCAGCCTGCGCGCGCTGCAGGTGGCGCGGGGTGGAGCCACGGCGGCCCGACTGCCCTTCGACGTGCTGGAGCGCGCCTCCGAGCGCATTCTGAGCGAGGTCAAGGGCGTGGTTCGCGTGGTGTACGACCTCACGCCCAGCAATCACTACGGCGAGATGGAATAAGGCGCGCCGCGCCCATGCCTTTGAGGAAAGGAGCGCCCCATATGCTGATTTGCGATACGCATGCCGATACCCTCTATGCCCTGGCCGCTCGGGACCGTTCCGCCGGCGCGCCGCTGGATGTGACCAAGGAGCTGCTGACCGCCGCAGGCGGCGTGCGGGTGCAGTGCCTGGCCCTGTTCGTCTGCACGGGCGGCATGCAGCAGCGGCCCACCATCGTGGAGCGGGAGCTGCAGGCCTTTGAAGGGCTGAAGGCAAAGGGCTTTTGTCAGATCACCGAGCTTTCGCAGGCACGCGAGGGCGTCGCCAACGCGATGCTGACCATCGAGGGCGGCGAGGCCTTCGGCGGAGACGCGGCGCAGGTGGACCGTTTTGCGGATCTGGGCGTGCGCATGGCCGCGCTGGTATGGAACAATGAAAACGGCGTGGCGCACCCCGCGCTCACCGGAAGCCGCGAGGGGCTGACCCCGCTGGGACGGGACATCGTGCGCCGCATGCGCAGCCGCCACATGGCGGTGGACGTATCTCATCTGAACGAGCGCGGCTTTTACGACCTGCTGGACGGCGAAGCGCCGCCCCTGGCCTCGCACAGCTGCGCCCGCGCGCTATGCGATCACCCGCGCAACCTGACGGATCATCAGCTGCGCTGCCTCTTTGAGGCGGGCGGGTATGTGGGCGTCAATTTCTATCCCCTGTTTTTGAGCAGCGACAGCCGGGCCGACCTAAACCGGGTGATCGATCACATCGCCCATATCTGCGATCTGGGCGGTGAGGCGCACGTGGGGCTTGGAAGCGACTTTGACGGCATCGAAACCCATCCGGAGGGCCTGCGCAACGCGGGCGACATTCCCGCCCTGCTGGAGGGAATGCGCCGCCGCGGCTTTGGCGAGCCGCTGGTGGCGGCCGTGGCGGGCCTGAATTTCAAGCGCTATCTGGAAAGGATCTGACGTAACAGGAGGCGGCCGCCGGTTT
>USFL01000298.1 GCA_900553905.1 uncultured Eubacteriales bacterium
CATGCCGTGCTGGAAGCGCCCGTGGAAGAGCTGATGAAGGTCGAAGGCGTGGGCCAGTACGCGGCGCTGCTGCTCAGCCTTTTCAGCCATGCCGCCCGGCGGCTGGAGATGAGCCGGGAGAATACCGGCAAGCTGATCTGCAACCGCGGAATGGCGGAAAAGCACGCCGTGCGGCTTTTGCAGGGCCTGCGGACGGAACACTTTTACGCCGTTTGCCTCGATGGCAGGATGCAGCTGATCGCGGATGAGCTCATCTCGCGCGGGTCCATCGACGAGGTGCAGGCGTATCCGCGCGTGGTGGCGGAGGCGGTGCTCAGGCACAATGCGCACTCCGTGGTCCTGTGCCACAATCATCCGGGAGGATCGCCCGTGCCGTCGCACCAGGATGTGGAGGTTACCCGCCAGCTGGCGGCGCTGCTGAGCTCACTGGGCGTGGCGATGGCGGACCACATCATCGTATCCGGCAGGGAGGCGCTGAGCATGGCCGGCTGCGGACTGATTACGCGCGAGAGGCGCGAGGACAGGCTGCTCACCCGCGTGGCCAATTCGGACGGCGAAACGCTTATCCGGGCCGAACTGATGAAAAAACGAAAGGAAAAGCAAACATAACGCATGGAGAACACAGGGAAAAAATGCCGCTGGGCGGTCAAGGCGCTGCTGGCGCTTGTGTGGCTGGTTGTGGCCGGCGTGGTGTGCTATGCCGCGCTGATCGGTCTGGTGTATTATTGGGAGGTCAACGTGCCTGAGCCTACGGATTACGACAGCATCATCGTGCTGGGCGCGCAGGTGCTGCCATCGGGCGAACCGTCCGTGCAGCTGCGCTGGCGGCTGGATAAGGCCAAGGAATACTATGAAAAGCATCCCTGCTACATGGTCGTCACCGGCGGGCAGGGCGGACAGGAACCCGCCCCGGAGGGGGATGTGATGCGGGCTGTGCTCATCGCGGAGGGCCTGAGCGAGGAACATGTCATCAGCGACCCGCACAGCGCGGACACGAAGGAAAACATCCGAAACGCATGGGCCATCCTGCAGGAAAAGGGATGCCAGAAACCGCTGATCGTCACCAGCGATTATCACCTGCCTCGCGCGCTGGCCATCGCGCGCGACGCGGGGCTTGAGGCGCAGGGCGCAGGCAGCCCGTGCCGCCCGGAATGGAACTACTGGCTCAAAAATCATATGCGCGAGGCGTTGGCATGGGTGAAATACTGGGGCGTGAAATACCTGGGGCTGAAGCTGTAAACCTGGATGCGTGGGAGGCGGAACTGGCGCGGCACCTGGATGGTCTGGGCGCAGACGCCGCCGCGCCGGCGCGCCTTGTCCGCTATCACCGGCTGCTGTGTGAGTGGAACGCTCGCATGAACCTGACCGGCGATACGGACTTTGCGGTGGCGCTCTACCGGCATTATCTGGATTCGCTGGCACCCCTGCGGCTGGAGGGGCTGTTTGCGCATGGCGCGCGGGTGATTGACGTAGGGAGCGGCGCGGGCTTTCCCGGCCTGCCGCTGGCCATCGCCCGGCCGGACCTGCAGGTGACGCTGCTGGATGCGCTTCAGAAGCGGATTTCCTTCCTCGCGGCCGTGGTGGAGGAACTGGGACTGACCCATGTACGCCTGGTGCATGCACGGGCCGAGGACGGCGCGCGCAATCCGGAACACCGCGAGCGCTACGACTTGGCCGTGGCGCGGGCGGTGGCTCCGCTGCCGGTGCTGTGCGAGCTGATGCTGCCCTTTGTGGCGGTGGGCGGGCGCATGCTCTGCTACAAGGGTCCCGCCGCGCAGGACGAGCTGGAGGCGGGCCGCCGGGCCGCACGCATGCTGGGCGGCGGCCCGCTGGAGGCGCTGCCGGTAGCCGTTCCGGGACAGCCGGAGTGGCGACATATGGTGGTGGCCTGCCGCAAGGTGGAAAAAACCGTTCGACAATATCCCCGGAAAGCCGGCACGCCCGGCCGCTCCCCGTTGGGGTCGGGGGATCAAAAAAGATAAAACTTGCCAAAAAACGTCACGCGGCGCGCTCTTTTTCGGGCGCGCCGCGTCATTTCGTGGCGAACGGTTCCACCGCCCGCCGGGCAGGAAAGCGGCCTGCCCGCGAGGAATGACATAGGCATGGGCGCGCCCGTGAGACCCCGCATGTCAAGGGGGAGGGCATGAGGGGCCTCCAGGCGCGTCCGATCCGTTGAGCAAAGGAGGCCGTTAGATGCAAGCGGCGGCCAATCAGGTACGATGGGTACCCATCGGTGAGATCGTGGAACCCTGGGAAGCAAGCGCGGAGGGCGCGCCCGACGGCGCGGTGGTACTGTCCCAGCGCCCGGACGGGCGCTACACGCTGGTGGGGGGACTCAACACCCTGCGACGCATGCGGGATGCAGGGCAGCTTTGTGTGGACGCCGTCACCTGCCCCGCGGAAAGCCTGGAAAAGCGGGTGGCGCGGCTGCTGGATCAGCTGATGCGCGGCCGCCTGCATTATCTGGACGAGGCAGAGGAATACCGCGCGCTGCTGGCCGCCGGCATGGAGCCCAAAGAACTGGCCGCCCGCATCGGGCGCACGCCCGCCACCATCCGCAAGAAGCTGCGCCTGCTGAACCTGGGCGATGAAGCGATGGCGCTGCTGCGCGAGCACGGCCTGTGCGAGGGCTATGCGCAGGCACTTTTGCGCGTGCCGGGCATCCAGGGGCGGCTGCGCGTGCTCCGGCATGTGATTGAGGAAGGGCTGACCGTGCCGGATACGGAACGGCTGGTCAGCGACGTGCTGTCCCGCATGCCGGTGCCGCTGGCGGGCGGCAGGCATATGAAGCCGCTCATCCGCGACTATCGGTTGTACGTCAACGCCATCCGCGGCGTGGTGGAGCAGATGCGCGACGCGGGGATGGACGCCCGCATGCAGGTGAGCGTCGGCCAGCGCGTGGCCGAGGTGCGTATCGACGTGCCCATGCAGACCGCCGCGCGGCTGGGTAGAAAATAAAAAACTGGCCCGCCGCCCCATGGGGCGGCGGGCGCAGACCGCCGACAAAGGAGCTGCTTTTTTGGGGAAGCAGCCCCTTAGCGCATAGA
>USFL01000299.1 GCA_900553905.1 uncultured Eubacteriales bacterium
GGTGAACAGAAAGACCGCCAGCCCCGCGGCAAAGCCCAGATAAACGACCGGGATGGTCCATGGGGTGTTGAGGCCCAGCACGTTTGCCACCTTGGAGAGGGTGAACATCACCATCTGAAAGGGCACCACCATGCTGAACACGCACAGCAGATAGATGCCGTGGGTGACCCGGTTTCGGACGCGGCTGATGTACCAGGCGCACATGGAGGTGCACAGCAAGATCAGCGCCACGGACAGGAGCGTGATGACGAAGCTCCACAGCATGGAAGCCCAGAAATCCGTCAGGCGGATGCCGTTTCGGTAGTTGTCCAGCCCGACGAACATGCCGCCGCTGGGCAGGGCGAAGGGCGCGCGGCTGATGTAGGCCTTGCGCTTGAAGCTGTTCATCAGCACCATGGCCAGCGGGAACACATAGGCAAGCGAGATGAGCGAAAAAACGGCGGTGAGGGCTGCGTCGGCGGCGTGCCGCCGTTTTTGAGTTGCCGCCATGCTACTGCTGCACCTCCCTTGTGCGGGTGAGCCGGAGCTGGAGAAGCGCGATCGCCACCACGATCAGGCAGAACACCACCGCCTTGGCCTGGCCCGCGCCCTCCCAGCCGGCGCGGCCATAGAAGGTGTCGTAGATGTTCAGCGCGAGAAGCTGCGACCGGTTGGAAGGCATGCCTCCCGTCAGCGCAAGGTTCTGGTCAAAGAGCTTGAATCCATTGGTCAACGTGAGAAACGTGCAGATGGTGATGGAGGGCATGAGCATGGGCAGCTTGACGTAGCGCAGCGCCTGCCAGGCGGACGCGCCGTCGATGGCGGCGGCCTCGCTTACGTCGCCGGGGATGGACTGAAGGCCGGAAATGTAGATGATCATCATGTAGCCCGCCTGCTGCCACAGCATGACCGCCATCAGGCCCCAGAAGCCATACCATTCGCTGGTGACCAGCGTGACGCCGTAGCGGGCGAGCACGCCGTAGTTGAGAATGACCTGCCACAGCCAGCCCAGCACGATGCCGCCGATCAGATTGGGCATGAAAAAGACCGTGCGGAACAGGTTGGTGCCCCGAAAGCCGCGCACCAGAAGCAGCGCCACCGTCAGCCCGAACAGGTTGATCAGCACCGTAGACACGCCGGCAAACAGCGCCGTGTACCACAGCGCATGCGTAAAGCCCCCCGAATCCTCAAAGGCCCGCACATAGTTGCCAAGCCCCACAAAGGTGGCGTTGGACAGGGTGGTGAAATCGCAAAACGACAGGTACAGCCCCATGGCAAAGGGAACCAGAAAGCCGATGGCAAAGGCGGTCACCGTCGGCAGGACAAACACCGGCCAGTATTTTGCAAGATCCCGCTCCATCGGCCAATCTCCTCCCGTAGTTTGCTGGCATTACGAACGATACCTTACTTTTTGGCCGCCGCGTACTCGCTGGCCCAGCCGTCCACGAAGGCCGTTTCCACCGCGGACCATTCCTTCGTGCCCTGCGCGTACTCCAAAAGCGCCGCGCCTACGCCGTTTTTCCAGGCTTCCGAAGGCATGGTGGGGAAGGTCCAGCTCACGGGCGTGTGCCCCACGGCCAGATCCTCGCTGGCGGCATCCAGCAGGGCGTTGTGCGCGGTATAGCCGGCATCAAAGGTGGTAAAGGGCGTCACAAACCCCATCTGATTGGCCAGGGCGTCACGGCCCTCGTCGCTGGTGATGACCCACTCCAGAAAGGCTTTGGTGGCCTCGATGTTTTCTGGCTTTGCGTTTTTGTTGATGCACCAGAAGTTTTCCGACCCTGTGCAAAGGCCCTGCTGTTCCTCACCGTCCACGCCGATGTAGATGGGCAGCATGCCAAGGTCGTCGTCGGTCAGGCCCTCGGCAATGCAGTCGGCGTAGGCCCAGGTGCCGTTCTGGTAGAACACGGCTTCTCCCAGCGCAAATTCGCTGGCGGCATCTTCCCCCGTTTTCGCTCCGATGACGGCGGGTTCGCAGGTGGCGTTGTTGATATATAGATCCCAGATCTGTTTGTAATTCTCCAGATACGTGCCCTTGATGGCCTCGGTGGAGTCAATGCCATCCGCCTTGTATTCATAGTATACGGGCAGGTTGGCCAGATGGGTTTTGAACCGCCAGTCGGAGCTGGCATCCATGCCGGCGGAGGTGAAGGCGCCCAGCACGCCCAGCTCCTCGCGGCGCGCCTGGATATCCTCGGCTACGCCCTTAAGCGTTTCAAAATTGTTGATCTGGTCGGCGGATTGAATGACCGCGCCGTCCAGCGCCATATACTTATCCAGGAGGGCGCGGTTGTAGATGAGGCCATATGTTTCAATCACGTATGCGATTCCCAGCACCTGACCATCCTCGATGAGGGCGAAGTCATCGCTTTTGAGGTTGCGGTAGAGCGCGGTATCGCGCAGGTCCAGGCAATAGTCCCGCCAGGTTTTCAGGCCCACGGGGCCGTTGACCTGAAACAGCGTGGGCGCATCCGCCTTCTCCATCTCGGAGCGCAGGGTGTCCTCATAGGTGCCGGAGGCGGCGGTTACCACCGTCACGGGCACGCCGGTCTGCTCGGTGTAGGTCTTGGCCAACGCCTGCCACTGCTGGGACTGTTCGGGCTTGAAATTCAGGTAGTAGACCGAGCCGGTTCCGGCGACAGAGGGGGAAGCCGTTTGCGCCGGCGCATTTGATGCGGACGGCTGGGGAATGCCCGTATCCTCGGCCATGCTGAATATGGTGACCGCCCCTACCACCAGCAGGGCAATGGACAATACGGCAAGCAGTTTCTTCATATAAAGCCCTCACTCCTTTTCTTCCTGCGCCGGAAACTGTGCGAACACGTGGAACAACCGGCGTGTCCTTCGTCCATCAGCATGTACCGTTTCCATCAAAAACATGCGGGGACAGATGCGGTGTCGTATGTTTTCCACAAAAAAAGCGCGAAGCACTTGACAACCTCTACAATGAATGGTATGATATGGACATAGTACGAGGTTAAAAGTATGCGCAAACGATTGCGCGTTTTTCCTCGCACATGGGTTCAAAAGCGGCCCGTGCCGCATACAGATTGAAAAGGGGTGTT
>USFL01000300.1 GCA_900553905.1 uncultured Eubacteriales bacterium
ATGGTCAGCGGCTCGTAGGGCGCGTTGCTCACGCCCTCCACCGCCACCATCTGCACGCCTTCACGCACGGCCTGCTCCAGCAGCTCCACCACCTGCGCACGGTACTGCGTGCCCAGAATGAGCCTCGCGCCCGTTTCGCGGAGGGCTTCGCCCATGCGTTGCGCCAGGCAGCCGGTCACCACCAGCTCCGCGCCGGGGTTGCGCCGCCGGCACCGGCGGATGGCCTGCAGGCTCTTTTTATCGCCCGTACCCGTCACGGTGCAGGTGTTGACCACATAGACGTCCGCGGGCGCGCCGGAAGGGGCCACGGCGTATCCGTGGCGTTCAAACTCCTCCAACATCGCCTGGCTGTCGTATTGATTGACCTTGCAGCCCAGCGTGGTAAAGCATACGGTCTTTTGCATGCGTTTGCTTTCGCTCCTTTATCACATTTCGCCCAAGGCGACCCACAATACGCTCAGGGCGCACAGGCCCGCCGTCTCCGTGCGCAGGATGCGCGGGCCCAACGTTACGCTGACCGCGCCCAGAGCTCGCAGGGCCTCCCATTCCTCCGGAGCGATGCCGCCCTCCGGCCCGATGACGATGGCCACCCGGCCCGGCAGGCCGCGCTCCGCCACAAAACCGGCCACCGCCCGACTCATGGGCAGGGCATGCTCCTCCTCCCAGGCGGTGAGCAGCAGGTCCGGCGGATCGCTTTTCAGCGCCTCCAGCGCCTGACGGAAACTCCGCGCGGGCTCGATTTGTGTAACGTGCGCGCGGCCGCTCTGCTTGGCCGCCTCCAGAGCGATGCGCGAGATGCGTTCGCGGCGGCTGTCCTTGCCGCCGCGCGCCACGCAGCGCGCCATCTCCACAGGCCACAGCGTCCATGCGCCAAGCTCCGTGGCCTTCTGGGCAATCCAGTCCAGCTTGTCCGCCTTGGGCAGGCCCTGTATCAGCGTGACCCTTGCGCACGGCTCCGGCGATGGCAGCGTTTCCAGCACGCGCGCCTCGCAGGCGCGTTCGTTCACGGCTTCCAGCCTTGCGCTCCACAGCGCCTGCCCATCCAGCAGCACAATCTCCTCGCCGGGGCGCAGACGCAGCACGCGCGCGGCATGCACGCTTTCCTCCGCGGAAAGCACGGCTGTCTTTCCTGCCGACGCGGGGTGTTCCACATAAAAACGATGCATCATGCCGCCTCGTTTCTAAGAGCCAGCGCAACCCATTCGCCTTTTTCCAGCCGGTCGACCACCACATAGCCCGCCGCCTGCGCAGCGTCCAGCACGTCCTGCTCCCGCTCGCGGATGATGCCCGAGCAGATCAGCAGCCCGCCCTTTGCCAGATGGCGGGTGAGCGGTGCGGCCAGCATGCGGATGGCGTCGGCCACAATGTTGGCCACGGCCAGGTCGCAGGGCATGGCCTCGCTCTTGCACAGATCGCCCTCCACGGCGCGCACGCGGTCCTCCACATGGTTCAGGGCGATGTTCTCACGCGCCACCTTGACCGCCGCGGGGTCGATATCGATGGCCAGCACCTCTCTGGCCCCCAGGCGCGCCGCCGCGATGGCCAGGATGCCGCTACCGGTGCCCACGTCCATGACGCGCATATCGCCTTTGAGGTGCTTTTCGAGCAGCTGCATACACATGTTGGTCGTCTCGTGCGTGCCGGTGCCGAACGCCATACCGGGGTCCAGCTCGATGATCAGGTCCTCGGGCTTGGGCTGATACGCCTCCCATGTGGGCTTGACGACCAGATGCGTGCCGATGCGGAAGGGCTTATAGTACTTTTTCCAGTTCTCGGACCAGTCCTCATCCTTGACGCCGCTTAACTCCAAGCGGAGGGTGCCCAAGTCCGCGCCGCCCTGCGCGCGCAGCTGCTCAAGCTGCGTGCGGACGGCATCGATCGTTTCCCGTTCCTTTTCCCCACGCTCAAACCATGCCTTGACCAGCACGTCGTCGGGCATGGCGTCGATCATGGCGGGATCATACAGCTCCCAGTATACCCCCGGCTGACGGGGATCGGGCACGTCCGCGCGGTCCACGATTTCGCATCCCGCCGCGCCCAGCGCCATCATCTCATCGCTGATCAAGTCGCTTCCAAAGGTGGTGGTGTGCACCACCGCTTCCAGCCATTCCACCGTAAGGCACCTCCGCATCTTCATGGGTCCAAAAGCGCCCAGGGCGCGTGGCGCCTTGGGCCTTTGGGTTAGTTGTTGAATATTTCCTTGATCTTCTCGGCGAAGGTTTTGCGTCCTTCGTATTCCTTGCCGCCCAGGCTCTGTTCCAGCTGGCGCAGCAGGTCCTTCTGCTTTTCGTTGAGTTTGCGGGGGACCTCCACATGTACGGTGAGGATGAGGTCGCCCTTGAGGCCATTTTTCAGCGAAGGAATGCCCTGCCCCTTGATGCGGAACTGCGTGCCCGTCTGCGTGCCTTCGGGGATGCGCTGCTTCACGGGCTTCTCCAGCGTGGGCACGTCGATCTCCGCGCCCAGGGCCGCCTGGGTAATGCTGATGGGCATATCCAGGAGAATGTTGTTTCCGTCGCGCTTGAACAGCCGATGCGGCTTGACGCTGACGGTGATGTACAGATCGCCCGCAGGGCCTCCGCGCATACCGGGTTCGCCCTCGCCGCGCTTGACCAGGCTCACGCCGTCCTGAATGCCGGCGGGGATGCGCAGCTTCAGGCTGCGCTTGCGCCGCACATGGCCGGTGCCGCTGCAGGTCTGGCAGCGGTCCTTGATGATCTTGCCCTCGCCGTGGCAGGTGGGACAGGTGCGGACCGTGACCATGAAGCCGCCGCCCGTGCGCACCTGGCCCGAACCCTTGCAGGTGGGGCAGGTCTGGGGCTGGGTGCCGGGCTTGGCGCCCGTGCCGCCGCAGGCGTCGCAGTTTTCGTTGCGGAAGAAATCGACCGTCTTTTCGCAGCCGAAAGCCGCCTCCTCAAAGGTGATGGTGATGCGGTGCTGCAGGTCGTTGCCCTGAACGGGGCCGGCCCGGCGCGCGCCGCCGCCCATGCCGCCAAAGAAGGTATCAAAAATGCTTTCAAAGCCGCCCATGCCG
>USFL01000301.1 GCA_900553905.1 uncultured Eubacteriales bacterium
GCCGAAGCCAGCAGTTGCGCGTCGCCATGGCGCAGCGTTTCGCCTTCCGCCGCGGTCAGCCACACCCGGTCGATGCCCAGGCGCGTCATTTCGCTCTTTACCTGCGCCCTCCCCGCGTCGCCCAGCGTGATCACGGCTAAAATCGCGCCGATGCCGATGGCCATGCCCAGCACCGTGAGCACGGAACGGGCCGGTGCAGCAAAGATATTGAGAAGGCTCAGTTTCCAAAAGTCATACCGTTTCACCGCGCCCTGGCCTCCCTGACGGCGCAGCCCGGATAGAGCGCGGCGGTTTCAGGCAAAAGCACCACGCGCTTGTCTGCCCATTCCTGCGGCACGGCCACATAGGCATCGTTGCGAAGCGCGAGATCGATTTCTACCGGCGTGGCTGCTCCGCCATCCACGAACCAGACCTGGTCATTGCCGTCCACTGCGCTGACAGGCACCAGCGCCTGATCCTCCAGCACCTCGCACACCAATTCCACCACCACGCGATCCCCGGCTTCCGCTCCCGCCCATGCGCCGTCCTCCATGGGCAAAAAAGAAAGCGGCTGCATCGTCTGGCCTGTGGCGCCGTCCGCTTCCGGTGCGCCCGCCTGCCCCAGCACGGCGGCGCCCAGCGCTTTTCCTTCAGCGCTGGTCACCATGGCCGCCGCCCCCTGCGGCACATTCGTAAGCTCCTCCGCCCGTCCGGCAGCAACCACCTGCAGCCCGGTTCCATGGACCATCCCCAGCAGGCTGCCCTCCCCGGCGACGGCGCCTTCGGCAACATAAACGGCGCCTACCACGCCGTCCCTCTCTGCGCGAATCTGCGCGGAGGCGATAGCAGCCCGCAGCTCCGTCTGCCGGGTACGCGCCTCCAGAACCGTCTGCGCCGCGTTCAGCGCCGCCTCACCCATCTGCCCAAAGGCAGCGAGGGCCGTTTCCTGTTCGTAGAGCAGCCGGTTCACGGCAGCCAGCTCCTGCTCCTGCACGCTTGTATCCATGCTCACAAGCAGGTCGCCCGCACGCACCGCCTGCCCCTGGCTCACATAGACCCGCGCCACCCGGCCCGCCTGAAGCGCGATGAGCGGCTGCTCATTCGCGTAGGCGACAATGCCCTCCATCAGCGTGGAACGGATCAGGTCGCCCCGCTCCACCGCCGCGGTGCGCACGGCCGTTTTGGGCGTGAACGGCAGCAGAAACAGCGTGGCCACGGTTACCGCCGTGGCCGCAATCACCAGCAGGGACGCCTTGGTTTTCGGCATGCATGCGTTTCCTCCTTGCCCGCCCCTCACGGGGCGCTCAAGGGCTATTGTGGCCTCTTCGCGGGGTGCGAACCGTGGCAAGTGCATGCAGCGCGGGCATCATTTAACAAGCGCCGCCGCGCATCAAGGCGCGGCGGCGCTGGAAGAGGCTGTTTTTTCAGCGCATGGACATGCTCTGATCAATCTGCTGGCGCGTCATGCGGATATCGGTCAGCTTTTCACTGATGGAGCGGTCCAGCTGGGCCAGCACCTCGTCGATGTGGCGGTACACGTCGTTATAGAGCTTTTCAATCTCCTCATGCGTGCTCTGGCGCAGTTCCTCGGCCTCCATGTTGGCACGCGCGGTGATCTCCTGTTCGCTCACCAGCTGACGGGCCCGGTTCTCCGCTTCCTTAACCATGTTCGCGGCCTGCTCCTGCGCCTCGCGCACCATGCCGGCGGCCTGCTGCTGCGCCTTTTTGAGCATCTCCTGCGCCTGCTGCTGGGCCTGGGCGGTCATCTGCTGGGCCTGGTTCTTGGCGTCGGTCACGTACTGGTTGGCGCGCATGGTGGCGTTCTGCTTGGTCTGCTCCGCGCGCTCGTTGGCCTCGGAAATGATGGTGATCTGATTCTGCACCACGCCCTCGCATTCGGCAAACACGGTGGGCAGATCGGTCGTGATGGCATTCGCCAGGCCCATGATCCGCTCGCGGTCCACCATGCACATGTTGCTCAGCGGCACGCGCTTGGCCTGCATCACGATTTCCTCAAGGTCGTTCAAATTTTTCCTGAAAGCGGAAATGGCATCCTGTTGCATGGTTCTATTCCTCCCATCAAAATGCGGTCAAGGTTTCAAGGCTCGCCGCACATCCTCCACGATGCACGCCGGCACAAACGGGGCGATATCCCCCCCGAACATCCCGATCTCCCGTACGGCGCTGGAACTGAGGTACGCATGCTCCGGCGCGGTCATCAGAAACAGGGTTTCCACGTCGGGAGCCATCTGGTGGTTGAGCTGGGCCATCTGAAATTCGCTTTCAAAATCCGTCACGGCGCGCAGGCCGCGCAGCACAATGCCGGCATCCAGCTTTTTCATATAGTCCACCAGCAGCCCGTCAAACTGGTCGAAACGCACGTTGGGCAGGTGCGCGCAGGCGCGGGCCAGCAGCTCCAGCCGCTGCGCTATGGGAAAGCAGCCCTCCTTGGCGGGGTTGTGCAAAACCGCCACCACCAATTCGGGGAAGATGTCCGCACCGCGCTCGATCAGGTCCAAATGGCCGATGGTCACGGGGTCGAAGCTGCCGGGATAAACGCACAGGCCTTTTTTCATGTCCGTCGCCTCCTGCCTCAAAGCGTGCCGCCACGATAATGGAAAAAGTGAATGGCGGTATCGCCGTAGACGCGGTCCTTCCACAGCGCGAAGCGCGCGTCCGGCGCGGGGGGCGTGTCCAGACGGTGCTCCAGCACCATGAGCGCGTCCGCCTCCAGCAGCGCCGCATCCGCAAGCGCCGCGCAGCATTCCTCCAGCACCGGCAGCCGGTAGGGCGGGTCCAGAAACACCAGGTCAAACCGCCGCCCCTCCGCCTGCATCTGCGAAACCGCCTGCCGCCAGTCGGCCGCGTACAGGCGCGCCGCCTCCGCAAAGCGCAGCTTTTCCACGTTGCGGCGGATGCAGGCCGCCGCCTCGCGGTCGCGGTCCGCCAGGGCGGCGCAGTCCGCACCGCGGCTCAGGGCCTCCAGCGCCAGCGCGCCGCTTCCGGCAAACAGGTCCAGCACCCGCGCGCCGGGCACATAGGCCTGGATG
>USFL01000302.1 GCA_900553905.1 uncultured Eubacteriales bacterium
TTGCGGTTGCCCTCGACGTTCTTGACGGGGTCGAGCTTGGCGCCCAAAAACTCAAAGCCGCTCATGACGCGCTCGCGCAGCTCCGCGCCGTTTTCGCCGATGCCGGCGGTAAAGACGATCACGTCCACGCCGTTCATCACCGCGGCGTAGCTGCCGATGTACTTGCGGATGCCATGGATGAGCATGTCGCGGGCGATGATGGCGCGCTCATGGCCGCTGTCCGCGGCGGCGTCGATGTCGCGCATGTCGCTGCTCAGGCCGCTGATGCCAAGCAGACCGCTCTTTTTGTTGCACATGTTGAGGACCTCGTCCACGGTCATGTGCTCGTTGTTGGCGATGTACTGCACCACCGCGGGGTCCATGCTGCCCGATCGGGTGCCCATGATCACGCCCTCAAGAGGCGTGATACCCATGCTGGTGTCCACGCACTTGCCGCCGTCCACGGCCGCCATGGAGCTGCCGTTGCCCAGGTGGCAGGTGATGACGCGGGTCTTGCTGCGGTCCAGGCCCAAGAACTCGCATACGCGCTTGCTCACGTAGCGGTGGCTGGTGCCATGGAAGCCGTAGCGGCGCACGTGCAGGCGCTCGTAGTACTCATAGGGCACGCCGTAGAGGTAGGCCTTGGGCGGCATGGTCTGATGGAAGGCGGTATCGAACACGGCCACGTTGGGCGTGCCGGGCATGACCTTCTCGCACGCCTCGATGCCCATGAGGTTGGCGGGGTTATGCAGCGGGCCCAGCGGGATATTGGCGCGGATGGCGTCCTTGACCTCCTCGTTGATGAGCACGCTGGCGGTGAACGCCTCGCCGCCGTGGAGCACGCGATGGCCCACCGCGCCGATCTCGTCCATGTGCTTGACCGCGCCCTTCTCGGGATCGGTCAGGGCCTTAATCATGAGGGAGCAGGCCTCGGTGTGGTCCTTGATGGGCTGCTCAAAGACGATCTCCTGGCCGCTTACCTTCTGGGTGAGCTTGCTGCCCTCGATGCCGATGCGCTCCACCAGGCCCTTGGCCATGAGCTTTTCGCCGTCCATATCCACCAGCTGGTATTTCAAAGAGGAAGAACCCGCGTTGACGATCAGAATTTTCATTGGTCGCTCTCCTTATCTGTTGCTTACGCCTGCGCCTTGACGGCGGTGATGGCCACCACGCTGACGATATCATCCACGGAGCATCCGCGGCTCAGGTCGCTCACGGGCTTGGCCAGGCCCTGGATGATGGGGCCGATGGCTTCCGCGCCCGCCAGACGCTGCACCAGCTTGTAGCCGATGTTGCCGGCCTGCAGGTCGGGGAACACCAGGACGTTTGCATGGCCCGCCACGGTGCTGCCGGGGGACTTGAGCTGGCCCACGCTTTCCACCAGCGCGGCGTCCGCCTGGAGTTCGCCGTCGAGCTGGAGGTCGGGGGCGAGCTCGTGGGCCATCTTCGTGGCCTCCTGCACCTTGGTCACGTTGTCATGCTTGGCGCTGCCCTTGGTGGAGAAGGAAAGCATGGCCACGCGCGGGTCGATGTCCACCAGCTGCTTGCCGGAGGCGGCGCTGGCAATGGCGATGGCCGCCAGCTCCTCGGCCGTGGGGTTGGGGATCACGGCGCAGTCGCCGAAGATCATCACGCCTTCATCGCCCCACTTGTGGTCGGGCAGCTCCATGATGAAGCAGCTGGACACCACCTTGATGCCGGGTGCCGTCTTGATGATCTGAAGCGCCGGACGAAGCACGTTGCCGGTGGAGTTGATGGCGCCGGCCACCATGCCGTCGGCGTCGCCCGCCTTGAGCATCACCGCGCCATAATACAGCGTGTTCTTGGTCACAAGCTCGGTGGCCTGTTCGGGGGTCATGCCCTTGGCCTTACGCAGCTCGTAGAGAAGCTCGGCATAGGCGGCGCTCTTTTCGCTGGTCGCGGGGTCGATGATGGCGACGCCCGTGAGATCGGTGCCAGTTTCGGCAGCGACCTTGCGCACCTCATCGGGATTGCCCAGCAGCGTGACGCGGGCAACGCTCTCCTTGAGGATTTTCGCGCTGGCCTGCACGGTGCGGGGCTCGGTGCCCTCCGGCAGTACGATGTGCTTTACGTCAGCCCGGGCCTTGGCTTTGATTTTCTCAATCGCGGACATGTTCATTTCCTCCCTGATGTGCTAAAATACAGAGGGTGTATCTGTTTTCAACCCTTATAGTATACAACTTTTTCTACTCAAATGGAAGGGGGAAAGCCCAAAAAAGCGCGCCAGAAAAGCATTTGGGGCGCATGGGCGGGAGCATGGAAGCCATCGTGGGCATCATCTGTGAATACGACCCCTTCCACCGGGGGCACCGAAGGCAGTTTGAGCTGATCCGGGCGCAGCTGCCCGGCGCGCGCATCGTGTGTCTGATGAGCGGGCCTTTCACGCAGCGCGGCATGCCCGCGCTTCATTCCCCCGCCGACCGCGCCCGCGCCGCGCTGGAGGCCGGGGCGGACCTGGTGCTGGAGCTGCCCTGCGCCTTCGCAGTGCGCGACGCCGAGCACTTCGCTCTGGGCGGCGTGAGCCTCCTCACCCGGCTGGGATTTGTCACGCACCTCTCCTTTGGCGCGGAGGATGACCTCGATGCCCTTTTGCCCGCGGCTGCGCTGCTGGATGCGCCCACGCCCGCTTTTCAGGAGGCGCTCCGGGCCGCGCTGGCTGCCTGCCGCTGCCCCGTTTTTATCGCGCCCGGCAACCACGATGCTCTGCTGCCCGGCTCGCCGTACCTGGAAAACGGCTGGCCGGAGAATGTCCATATCTTCCGCACGGCGGAGCCGGAGCGCATCAGCCTGCCGGAGCTCGACATCTACGGCGCGGGCTTCCTGCGCGCGGAGATGCCCGCCATGCTGGACGGCTTCCGCGCCGCGGACCCTTCGCGTCTGAATATTCTCGTCCTGCACGGCGACGCCGAGAACCCGGCCTCGCCCTATGACCCCGTCTCGTCTGCTGCGCTGGCGGCCTCCGGGCTGGATTATGCCGCCCTTGGCCACATCCACCGCCGCGGCGAGCGGCGCGACGGCGGC
>USFL01000303.1 GCA_900553905.1 uncultured Eubacteriales bacterium
CAGGCGCTCCGGCGCGAGCGCGTCCGTGGGAAGCTCCGCCGTGAGCGACGCCTCCCCGTGCGCGTTCACGCGCGTCTGGCCCATCAGCCGCGCCTCGCCGCCTGCGCCGTACCAATAGGCCTGCACGCCGTCCACGTCCAGGCCGCGCGCGTTGAGCTGCCCTAAAAGCCTCCCCCGCTCGCTCTGTAGCCGTGCATAGCCGCTCACGCCCGGATGCATGGGCTTGAGAAGAATCAGTTGCTGGCGAAATTCCGGCATGGGCGCGCCTCCTTTCGGGCAAGGATATGCCTCGCCCCCGCCGCGCATGCCTGCCCGAATCATCCCCGCGGCCGTTCCTCTCCCGTCCGAAATATGCTATAATAACCCCATCATTGCGAAAGGGGGAAACGACGCATGCACGAGGCCGAGCAGCTTACCGCCGTGGTGCAGGAGACCACCTTCCGCAACGAGGACAACGGATATACCGTACTGCGCGTGGGGACGGCGCGCTCGCAGCAGACCGTGGTGGGCGTCATGCCCGAGCTGAGCCCCGGCGAGAACGTCACCTTCGAGGGCTACTGGACCGAGCATCCGGTCTATGGCCGTCAGTTTAGCGCCAGTTCCTGCGCCATCACCCCGCCCACGGGCAAGAGCGCCATTGAAAAGTACCTGGGCTCCGGCCTCATCCGCGGCATCGGCCCGGCCACGGCCAAGCTCATCGTGGCCCGCTTCGGGGAAAGGGCCCTCGATATTCTCGACGAGCAGCCCCAGCGCCTGACCGAGCTTCCCGGCATCGGCCCCAAGAAGGCCGCCATGATCGCCGAGAGCTATTTGCAGCAGATGGGCATGCGGCGGGCGCTGGTGTTTTTGCAGAATTACGGCATCAGCCCCACGCTAGCGATGCGCATCGCCAAGTACTACGGCGAGGACACGGTGGAGCTGGTGCGCGAAAACCCCTACCGCATGGTGCTGGACGTGGAGGGCGTGGGCTTTCTCACGGCGGACCGCATGGCGCTGAGCATGGGCATCGACCCGCAGAGCGACTTTCGCATCCGGGCGGCGCTGTTTTACCTGATGGGCGAGGCGGCCGTGAACGGCGGGCACACCTACCTGCCGCGCGAGATGCTTTTGGAGCGCGCCTGCAAAATGCTGCGCGCCGAAGCCGAGCTGGTGGACCGGCAGATCGCCCAGGGGCTTTTGCAAAAGATGCTGATGGGCTTTTCCCTGCCGGACTGCGAGCAGGCGCTGTGCCTGCCGCTGTACTTTCACGCCGAGCAGGAGATCGCCCTGCGCCTTGCGCAGCTGATGCGCGCGCGGCCCTACAAGCGCGTGGCGGGGCTGGACAAGCGCATCGCGCAGTACGAACGCGAACTGGGCGTGCGCTTTGACGCGCTGCAAAAGCGCGCCATCACCAGCGCCGTGGAGGAAGGCGTGCTGGTGGTGACCGGCGGGCCCGGCACGGGCAAAACGACCATCATCCGGTGCATCATCAGCCTTTTGAAGGCCGAAAACGAGATTCTGCTCTGCGCGCCCACAGGCCGCGCCGCCAAGCGCATGAGCGAAGCCACGGGCGAGGAGGCCAGGACCATCCACCGCCTGCTGGAATACGGCGGCGACGCCGACACCTTCGCAAGGGGCGAGGACTACCCGCTGGAGGCGGACTGCCTGATCGTGGACGAGATGAGCATGGTGGACGTGACCCTCATGCGCGGCCTTTTGCGCGCGGTGGTGCCGGGCACGCGCCTGATTCTGGTGGGCGACGCGGACCAGCTGCCCAGCGTGGGCGCGGGCAACGTGCTCAGCGACATCCTGCAAAGCGACGCGGTGCCCAGCGTGCGCCTGACGGAGATCTTCCGGCAGGACGAGAGCAGCATGATCGTATGGAACGCCCACCTGATCAACGGCGGTAAGATGCCCATCCTGCGCACGCGGGACACGGACTTTTTCTTTGAGCGCAAGGCCCTGCAATCCGAGGCGGCGCGCACCATCGCCGAGCTGCTCACCACGCGCCTGCCCAAATACCTGGGCTTTCCGCGGGAGCGTTGGCGGGACGAATCCGTCCGCTCCATCCAGGTGCTCGCCCCCGCCAAGAAGGGCGATTGCGGGGCCATCGCGCTCAACCATCTGCTTCAGGACGCGCTCAACCCGGAGCGCGAGGGGCTGGACGCCCTTTTGCACGGCGAAACGGAGTTCCGCGTGGGCGACAAGGTGATTCAGACCAAGAACGACTACCAGCTGGAATATACCCGGCAGACGCCCTTTGGCACGGAAACGGGCGCGGGCGTGTTCAACGGCGACGTGGGCTATATCCTGCGCATCGACCCGGCGGAGCACCTCCTGACCGTGTGCTTCGACGACGACCGGCTGGTTACCTATCAGAAGCAGCAGCTAGACGCGCTGGAGCTGGCCTACTGCCTCACCGTGCACAAAAGCCAGGGCAGCGAGTTTCCCGTGGTGGTGATGCCCGTGGTGGGCGGTCCGCCCATGCTGATGGCGCGCAACCTGCTCTACACCGCGCTCACGCGCGCGCGGCGGCTGGTGGTGCTGGTGGGCCGCGAGGAGGTCATCGCCCAGATGGTGCGCAACGATCACGTCGCCCGGCGCTACACCACCCTGTGCGACCGCCTGCAGGCGGCGGTCCTGCTGTGAGCGCGCCCTTGAAGGGGCTCTGCCGCCCGCTGCTTGCGCTGCTGTTTCCGCAGGAGGCGTCCTGCCACCTGTGCGAACGGGCCATCGGGCGGGAGGGAGCCATTCTGTGCCCCGCCTGCACGGCGGCGCTGCGCCGTCTCCGCATCCCGGCGCAGGACGCCTTTTCCCTGCACGAGCCGCTCGGCGCGTGCGTTTCGGCCTACTACCATGAGGACGAGGCCCGCCGCCTGTGCCACCTGCTCAAGTTCCGCTGCGACGCGGCGGCCGCGCGTCCGCTGGCCGAGGGCATGGCGGAGGCGCTGGCCCTGTCCGGCCTCGCGGGCGCGTTTGACGGCGTGGCTGTGGTGCCGTTGCATCCGGCGCGTCTGCGCGAGCGCGGCTATAACC
>USFL01000304.1 GCA_900553905.1 uncultured Eubacteriales bacterium
TACCTTCTTCCTGACCGGCACCGACGAGCATGGCCAGAAGATCGAGCGCAAGGCCCAGGACAAGGGCGTTACGCCGCAGGCCTATGTGGATGAGATCGTCCGCGGCATCAAGGAACTGTGGAAGCTGATGGACATCGAATACGACGATTTCATCCGCACCTCGGACGAGCGTCATGTCAAGGCCGTTCAGAAGATTTTCCGCAAGCTCTACGAACAGGGCGATATCTATAAAGGAAGCTATGAGGGCTGGTACTGCACGCCCTGCGAGAGCTTCTTCACCGAGATGCAGCTCAAGGACGGCTGCTGCCCCGACTGCGGCCGTCCCGTGGAAAAGACCAACGAGGAAGCCTATTTCTTCAAGCTGGGCAAGTATCAGCAGTGGATGATCGACTACATCGAGTCCCATCCGGACTTCATCCAGCCGGTCAGCCGCAAGAATGAAATGCTCAACAACTTCTTAAAACCCGGCCTACAGGACCTCTGCGTCAGCCGTACCTCTATCAAATGGGGCGTGCCGGTGGATTTTGACGAAAAGCACACCGTGTACGTATGGCTGGACGCGCTGACCAACTACATCACCGCCCTGGGCTACGAGAGCGCCGATGACAGCCTGTATCAAAAATACTGGCCAGCCGATATCCACCTGATCGGCAAGGAGATCATCCGTTTCCACACCATCATCTGGCCCATCATCCTGCACGCCCTGGACCTGCCCCTGCCCAAGCAGGTGTTCGGCCACGGCTGGCTGGTGCTGGACGGGATGAAGATGTCCAAGTCGCTGGGCAACGTAGTGGACCCGGTGGTGCTGTGCGGCCGCTATGGCAGCGACGCCATCCGCTATTTCCTCATGCGCGAGATGCCTTTCGGCAGCGACGGGCAGTTCAGCTATGAGGCGCTGCTCACCCGCATCAACGCCGACCTGGCCAATGACCTGGGCAATCTGGTCAGCCGCACGGTCGCCATGGTGGAAAAATACTTTGACGGCGTGGTGCCCGCCCATGGCGAATGGAACGATACCGACCGCCTGCTGATCGCCCTGGCGGAGGGAACGCCCTCCCGCGTGCAGAAGCACATGGACGAATTGCAGTTCTCCGTGGCGCTCCAGGATATCTGGCAACTCATCGGCGAGTGCAACCGCTACATCGACCAGAACATGCCCTGGGTGCTGGCCAAGACCGAGGAGGGCAGGGAACGGCTCAAAACCGTGATGTACGTGCTGTGCGAGTGCATCCGCATCGTGGGCATCCTCATCGCGCCCACCATGCCCCGCACGCCCGCGCGCATCTTTGAGCAGCTGGGCGTGAGCGACCCGTCGCTGTGCGGCTTTGAGACCGCGTCCCATTTTGGCACGCTGCCCGCGGGCGGCAAGGTGCAGAAGGGCGAGGCGCTCTTCCCGCGCATCGACATCAAAAAGGAGCTGGCCGACATCGTGCCCACGCCCCCCGCGCAGCCCAAGACGGAGCCGAAGCCCGCGCCCAAGGCGGAAAAGGCGCCCGCGCAGGACGACGGCCTGATCAGCATCGACGATTTCGCCCGCGTCAGGCTTCGCGCGGCGCGCGTGACGGCCGCCGAAAAGGTGGAGGGCGCGGACAAGCTGCTCAAGCTCACCTTGAGCCTGGGCGCGGATGAAGCGGAGCGCACCGTGGTCAGCGGCATCGCCAAGTTCTACTCGCCTGAAGAAATGGTGGGCAGGCAGGTGGTTTTGGTCAGCAACCTCAAGCCTGCAAAACTGCGCGGAATCCGCAGCGAGGGTATGATTCTCTGCGCCTCCGATGCGCAGGATAAAACGTTGAAACTGGTCACCGTTGAACCCGGCGTGGAGGATGGAGCGGATATCCGATGAACCTGTTTGATTCGCATTGTCATCTGGAGAGCGAGAACTTTCAGAATGACCTTCCGCAGGTGATGCAGCGCATGGCGCAGGCCGGCGTCAGGCGCTGCGTGCTTGCGGGCAGCGACCTGGAAACCAGCCGCCGCATCGTGGCCCTGGCCAGGAAGCATGAGGGCGTGTACGGCGCGGTGGGCGTGCATCCGCACGAGGCCAAGACCTGGACGGATGAAACGGAAGCCGAGCTGAAACAGATGCTCGCGCAGCCGCGCGTGGTGGCCGTGGGAGAGATCGGCCTGGATTATTTCTACGACCTTTCTCCCCGTGAGAAGCAGCGCGAGGTGCTCATTCGCCAGCTGGACCTGGCCCGGCGGCTGAACGTGCCGGCGGTGTTCCATGTGCGCGACGCGCACGGCGACATGCTGGAACTGCTCCGCCAGCGCCGCGGGGAGCTCCCGGCGGGCGTGATGCACTGCTACAGCGGCAGCGTGGAAAGCGCGAGGGAATACCTTGATCTGGGATTCTATCTCTCCTTTGCGGGGCCGGTCACCTTCAAAAAAGCGAACAAGCTGCAGGAGGCCGCGCGCTTCTGTCCGGCGGACCGTCTGCTGGTGGAGACCGACAGCCCCTACCTGGCCCCCGTACCCATGCGCGGCAAGCGCAACGAGCCCGCCTTCGTGCATTACGTGGCCGAGGTGGTGGCGCAGCTGCGGGGCGTGAGCACGGAGGAGCTGGCCGATACGGCAGCGCGCAACGCCTGCCGGCTGTTCGGCATTCCGGAGGAATGAACGGAAAAGGGGGAGAAGCCCATGCGTGTCCGGCCCGCCACCCAGGCGGATCTGGAGGCCGTGCTGCACATCTATGAAGGCGCGCGGCGGTTTATGGCGCAAAGCGGAAATCCCGGTCAGTGGGGTACCCGGTATCCCTCACGGGAAACGGTCGAGGCCGATATTGCCGGGGAACGGTGCTACGTATGCGAGGAGGAGGGCCGCCTGTACGCGGCCTTCGTCCTCGTTTTTGGGGAGGACCCCACCTACCGCGTGATCGACGGTGCATGGAAGAACGACCGCCCCTATGCCACGCTCCACCGTGTGGCCTCTTCGGGGGAAAAGCGCGGCATGGTGGATGTGATCGTAAAGTGGGCGTTCAGCCGCCATCCCAACCTGCGCGGCGATAC
>USFL01000305.1 GCA_900553905.1 uncultured Eubacteriales bacterium
GAGCGTGATTCGGTGATGGAAAGGAGGGGGCGGTAATGCTCAAGCACCTGCCGGAAGGGCTGGTTCCCTTTGAGGACTGTGGCTTCGCCCGCCATCCCTTTGCGCCGCTGGCCGGGGAACCGGTCCGGGTGGACTGCCGCGTGGATGCGGACGACGGACGGCCCGTGCTGCGGCTATGCGTGGACGGGGAGCCGGAGCGCGAAATTGCGTCCGAAAGCGAGGATGGGCGGCGCTATCATTTTTTGCTGGGCGCCTTTGTACTGGGGCAGAAGGTCCGCTACCGCATCGTCACCCGGAAGGAAGAAAGCCCCGTCTATGCCTTTGAGCCGCTCCGGGAGCGGCAGGCGGTGCGGCCGCGGGCCATCCTGGAGGACGGCAATCGGCTGCATGCCGTATTTGACGGCTTTTCCGTGACCTTTTCGCAGGAGGACGGCGCGCTTTGCATGGAGGCGCATACCCGGCCTGTCCGCGGCATGCCCCGCGAGGCGGCGGAGTGGCCGCTAGGGGAACATTTTTGCTTATCGTTGGGAAAACAGGTGTCTTTTTGTCAACTGAAACGTTTAAGCAAACCGGTTTTATCCATGGACCGCTACGTGCTGCGCGAGACGGCGAAGGGCCGCATCACTTCCCTGCGGCTGGAGGGACAGCTTCCATGCCGCTATGTCTGGGGCACGGGCGAGCGCTTCGACCGCGTCAACCAGCGCGAGGGCGGCAGCAACGGCCGGGTGGTGGAAAAATTCACCCAACAGGGGGACCAGACCTATCTGCCCATGCCCTTCTTCATGACCGAAACGGGCCTGGGATGGTATGGCGAGGGCGATATTCCCGTGGAGCTGCGCTTTGCGGGCGGCCTGTCCGTGACCCGGCAGACGCAGGGCGAAACGCTGGGCCGAGACCGGCTGTTCTTCGGCGCGCCCGCACGGCTGCTCCGGCGCTTCATCGAGTGTACGGGCGAGCCGGTGCTCCCGCCGGAATGGGCCTTCGGCCTGTGGATCAGCGCCAACGGCTGGAACTGCGACGACGAAGTGGAAAAGCAGCTCGCGGCGCTCAATGCGCATGACTATCCCGCCGACGTGATGGTGCTGGAGGCATGGAGCGACGAGCAGACCTTCTACCGCTGGAACGGGGATGGAAGCTGGCGGGACCCCGCCGCGATCGTGCGGCTCATCCGGGAGAGCGGGCTGCACCTGGTGCTGTGGCAGATTCCGGTCATCAAATACGAATGGAACGGCGCGCCCTGCGAGGCCCTGCGCGACGACGAGCGCGAGGCCATCGAAAAAGGGTATTGCGTCAAGAACGCGGACGGGACGCCCTACCGCATCACGGAAAACTGGTTCCACAACAGCCTGCTGATGGACTTTACCAATCCCGACGCGGTGCGCTGGTGGTTTGACAAGCGCAAATACCTGCTGGACATGGGCGTGGAGGGCTTCAAGACCGACGGTGGCGAGTTCCTCTTTCCGCAGGACGCGCGGCTTTATGACGGCACGGACGGGCTGGGCGGGCACAACCGCTATCCGGCGCGCTATGTAGGCGCGTACCACGGCTTCCTGCGCGCAAACGGCGTGGCGGGCGTCACCTTCAGCCGGGCGGACTTCACCGGCGCGCAGACGCGGCCCCTGCACTGGGCGGGCGACCAGCTGAGCCTCTGGCCGGAGCTGAAGGCGCAGCTTTCGGCGGGACTGAGCGCCGGGCTGTCCGGGGTGCTGTTCTGGGGCTTTGACATCGGCGGCTTTGCCGGCGAGCTGCCCACGGCGGAGCTGTACCTGCGCGCGACCGCCATGGCCTGCTTCTGCCCCGTGATGCAGTGGCACGCCGAGCCGCGTTCCGGCCAGTTCTACGCCACGCATGAGGACGGCTTCAACAACGACCGCAGCCCCTGGAACCTGGCCGAAAAGCTGAACGCGCCGGAGGTGCTGGAGGTAGCGGTACACTACGCCCGCCTGAGGCGCAGGCTCCGGCCCTATTTGGCGAGGGAAGCCGCCAACTGCGTCTCGGCCCGGCGGCCGATGATGGCGCATCTGTGCCTGGATTTTCCCGACGATGAGCGGGCATTGGCCTGCGAGGATGAATATATGCTGGGGCGGGACCTGCTGGTGGCGCCCATCGTGGAGGCGGGCGCAAAGGGCCGCGCCGTATGGCTGCCGGCGGGCACGTGGCGCGACTTCTTCACCGGCGAGATGCTTTCGGGCGGCAAGGAACACGACGCCGAATGCCCGCTGGCGCGCATTCCCGTATACGAAAGGGTGAGGACCGATGGCTAAGGTGCGCATCGAGCCATGGCGCATTTCGCTGGACGGCCCGGTGAGCGATTATTCGGAGTCCCTGTTTGCGGTGGGCAATGGGCATCTGGGCATGCGGGGCTTCAGCCTGCAGACGCCCAAGCGCCGCCCGTACGATCATGCCGTGTTCCGCGCGGGGTTCTTCGAGCCCATTCGCCCCGGCGTGACGGATATGGTGCAGCTGCCCGACGCGCTGGGGCTGCGCGTGGCGGGGGAGGAACCGGCGGAGGTCTCGCAGGAACTGGACCTGCGCACGGGGGTATTCACCCAGCGCTGGCGCGGACGGACCGTGGCCGTGGAGACGCAGCGCATGGCCAGCATGGCGGACCGGCAGCTGCTCTGCGTGCGCCTGACGCTCACGGCCCTTGCGGATACGCAGGTCCGGGTGCAAAGCGCCATGGATGCGCAGGTGTGCAACCTGCCCGTCCACGACGATCAGATGGTGGAGGAAACGCAGACGGTGCGCCTGCTGGAACCCGTGCGCCAGAGCGGTCGGGAGCTGGTGATGCGTGCGGTGCATACGGGACGTGAGCTGCGCATCCTCTGCGACGGACCGGAGGAGATGAACGCCGGCCTGCGCGCGGGCGAGCGGATCACGGTGGAAAAGCGCGTGCGCGTGCTGCTGGACGCAGAAGCGGCCAACCCCGACGTACCGGACCCATGGGGCGAAAATGCCGCGGCGTGGGAGGCCCTGTGGCGGGACTGCGACATCCGGCTGGAT
>USFL01000306.1 GCA_900553905.1 uncultured Eubacteriales bacterium
GCCACGCCGCGCCCACAAGCAGCGCCAGCGTGCCCAGGGCCAGCCAGTGCGCCGCGTAGCTGAAGCGCACCGCGTAGGCCCACAGGACCGGCAGCCACATCAACAGAAGCACGCCCACGGACAGGCCCAGGTAGACGCGCAGCACGGGTTTGATTCGGGGCAAAAGCAGGCGCGCGATCGCCGCGCCGCCCGAGAGAAACAGCATGAGATACACGATGGAAAGCAAGCTCTGTCCTCCTTATACGCACAGCATGGAGCGGAAGAACTGCACCGCCGTCTGGAGCGTTCCGTCCGTCACGGTGCACATGCCCGAGAGCGCCTCCTCGCCCGTGAGCAAAAAGGGCGAGAAGCGGTAGACCCGTCCGCCCGGCTGGGCGTAAAAGCGCCCGTCCGTCACAAAGGGGCTGAGGCAGGGTGCGATCACCGCCCGCTCAAACTGGATTTCGATGGCCGTTTCCAGCGCTTCCCACGCCTCGCCGCTGGGATCGCTGGACGCGCCCGCGTCCTCGCACATGGAAAAGGACAGGCGCAGGTCCTCATTGCCCGCCAGGCAGCGGATGCGGTGGCGCGCCTCTGCCGCGCGCACGCCGGGAATCAGCGTCTGGCGGAAGGTGAGCGACGCCTGCGCAGCCGGCGTTTGCGGCGTGCCCGGCGCGCTGATTTCGCACACCGTGCGCTCGCTCACGAAGAACTGATGGAACACCGACCGCTTGCGCCACAGGAGCCGCATCAGCGGGAACGTGAGGCGCGGGCGGCGCACCAGCCACCGCTGCAAAAGCGGCGCCTTTTTCCCCAGCTCCGAAAGCATGGTTTCGCTGGCCGCACACAGGCGCGCCCGGCGGGGGCGGCGCGTAAGCCGCGCGCCGGCGCGCAGCAGCTCGTCCACGGGGCGGGCGCGCTCGCGTCCGGGGCGGCTGCTCACCTCCCGGTCCGCGGTCATCCTGCCCTGGATCTCGCCCTTTTCGCAGATGCCGATCAGCGCCAGCGGTGCGTTTTTGGGCAGATACGTGCGAAATGCCTCCATGGTGGCGTATCCGCCGTGGTCCAGCACAAAGCAGGGCGACAGGCTGCGCGCCTTGAGGTGCGCGGCGATGCTTTTGGCCCCCGCACCGCCGCTCATCCCGTCCATGCTCAAGGCCAGCAGCAAATCGCCGCCGGGCTGATAGCCCTCGCCCAGCAGCCCCTCCAGCGCCTCCAGCAGGGCCACCACATGCGCGCGCGACAGCGGCACGCGGATGGGCATCTCGTGAGGACCGGCCGCCGGAGCGCTCTCCGCCTGCGCCGCGTCCAGATGGGATACGAATACCAGCGGCGCGGTGGTGTTCGCGCCGGGCATCTCCATCAGCACCGCGCCGTTGTCAAACATCTTGCTTTCCAGCTTTTGAAACGTCAGGGGATAGCTCTCCCGCAGCACGTCCAGCGCCTGCGCGGCGCCCTGGGGCGTATAGGCGGAATAATCGCTCAGGCGCCGTAGCACGTCGCGGGCGCGGCCGTAGTTGAGAGGCGCCAGAAATTCGCTCATGAAGGGACCTCCGTTTCCAACAAGGGGTGTTGTTCCATGGATTCGACAGAAGGGCGGCGGGGTCCTCTTTGCAGCGCGGCAAACCGCCCGCCTGCAAAAAAGGGAGACGGGCAGACGCCCATCCCCCAGAGGGCCCTCCGGCCCGTCAGATGATTCCCTTTTCCTTTGCTTTCCGGAGCGCATCGCTTACGTAGAACACCAGCGCGCACAGCGTGATACACACGCCCAGCCACAAGAGCAGCAGATCCGGCGTGAGCGGCCAGCCCGCGCACACCTGCGCAAACCAGTCGTGGAAGTACGTGGCGACCAGCCCCGCGATGAACACGCAGTGCGCCGCCTTGCCAATCAGGCTGGAATACACCACGATGCCGTGTTTGTACATCGCAATGCCGCCGACGACCATCACCAGCTCCTTCAGAAGCAAAATGATCACCGCCGCCCACGGCACCACCGGCGGGATGGCCGGCGAGCCGATGGCCATGCTGAACAGGGCCGTGAGCACCATCACCTTATCGGCAAAGGGGTCCACCAGCTTGCCAAAGTCGGTGATGAGGTTGTACTTGCGGGCGATGCGGCCATCCAGCAGGTCGGTCAGGCTGGCTGCAAGGAAGGTCGCAAGCGCCGCATATTTTTGCCCGCCGACGAACAGCGCCACGTACACCGGCACCAGCAGCAGCCGGATCATGGTCAGTACGTTGGGCACATTCAGGTTCTTGCGGAAAAACTCCTTGGCGGTCAAATCGATTGCCTCCTTGCGCTGTGTTCAGGGTTATTATAGCATCAACCCGAGAACCGGCGCAATATGCGCGCGCCTGAAAGCAGCGCCGTCCGCCGCTGAAACCCGCCTTTTGGCGGCTCATCGCACTTATTTGCGGCTGACCTTCACCACGGCGGCCTTGCCGGCGAGAGGCTCGTCAAAGACGTCCTTGCCGTCCCTGGCGCAGCGCGTGATGCGCAGAGTGTCAGCATCCACAGCCTCCACCTCCAGGTAGCCGGTCTGCAACACGGGGGTGTCGCGGCGCTTGAGGAGCAGCGCGCGCACGCCCTCCAGCAGCTTTTCGTCCGGCTCGTCCCAGTTCATGGGCGCACGGTTCCAGGGATCGGCCATGCCGGTCATGCCGATTTCATCGCCGTAGTACACGGTGGGCGCACCGGGCAGGGCGCACAGCAGCTTCATGGCCTCCAGGTAGCGCTTCTTGGCGCTCTTGAGCTCGCGCTTGCCCAAAGTGATCTTCTCCGCCTCGGCGCGGTCCATCTGCACGGCGCCCTCGCGGTTGAGCCCGCACAGCGCGTTGAGGATGCGCACGCGGTCATGGCTGCCCAGCAGGTTCATCAGCGAGTAGTAGAACGGCGCGGGATAGACCTCCTGCTGATGCAGGATCACCCGGCGCAGCTGATAGGCGTCGATCACGCCGGTGAAGAAATCGATCACCGCGCAGCGCAGGGGATAGTTCATCACGCTGTCCAGCATGTCGCCCA
>USFL01000307.1 GCA_900553905.1 uncultured Eubacteriales bacterium
CCGCGGCAGCAGAGGGAATCTCCTCGCGCGCCGTGCGCCGGAGCGGACGGCGGATGAGCCCGCGGGCTCGGAAGGGCCTTTCTTCCAGCAGCAGCCGGTAGGCCTGCGCCCGCGGCAGGGAGGAGAACAGGCCGGCGATGTAGCCCTCTTCCAACACGTTGCACACCGCCAGCAGAATCATCCCCTGATGGTGCGCCATATGGCTGCGCACGATGCGCATGGGCTGGCCGTCCGTGCGCGCAGGCGAAAAATCGGCGGCCTCGAACATGCCCAGCGGCCCTTCCATGCCCAGCGACATAAGGCGCAGCAGGTTTTGAAACGCGGACTTGTGATCCGTTTGCATCGCCAGAAAGGTGGCGTAGGGCGCGATCACGTCGCTGCGCTGGTCCGGGTCCAGCGACAGGCGCGGCAGGCCGAATGCCTTATAGAGATAGTACAGGTTGGGGTCGAAGGCATAGTACCCGCTTTCGCTTACGCCAAACACGCCGCCGCGGCGACAGCGCGCCTGCGCCTTGACGGCGGCACGGCATACGCCGTCCAGCAGCGTCAAGGGTACCGTGGGCTGAAACAGCAGCGGCATGAGGTATTCAAACATGGTTCCGTTATAGCTGATCAGCGTTTGTCCCGCGCCGCGCACGCGCGTATAGAGACGCCCCAGCCGCCACCAGTGCCGCACCGGGGCCTGACCCAGCATGATGGCCACAAAGCTCAAAAGCCGGGATTCGCTGGCCAGCAGGTCGTAATGTCCTGTGGAGGGCGATTCCTCCAGCGGATGCACGCCGATGCGGAACAGTTCCGCCTCCGCGTCAAACAGGGCGGTGAAGCGCATGCCCTCCGCCAGCGCATCCATGCGAGCGGCCAGGCTGTGGTAGCATGCGCTGAGCTGGGGCAGCAGCACGCGCACGCCCTGCGCGCAGGTCAGCAGACAGGCCGCCAGGTTGCCGCTATCCACCGAGGAGATGAAGGGCGGTTCCAACGGCTCCAGCGTGCGTGTGTCGTACCAGTTGTACAGATGCCCCTGCCATTTGGGCAGGGCTTCGAGGGTGGCGAGGGTGTCCTCCATGCGGCGGGCCATTTCATCCGGGGCCAGCAGGCGCAGCCGCTCCGCCGCCGCCAGCGCGCACAGGTACAGGCCGATGTTGGTGGGCGAGGTGCGGTGAGACACGCCCTTGTTGGGCTCTATCTGCACGTTGTCGGGCGGAAGGCCGTGGTCCGCGTCGGTCATGGCCGTCTCGAAGAAGGTGAGCGTACCCTTGGCCACGCGCGTGAGAACCTCGCGCATGTAGCCGGTGGGGCGGGGCGGACGGGTCACCGGCTGTTCCAGCCAGGGCAGCGCAAAGGGGAAAGCGACCCACAGTGCGCCCGTCGCCAGGCCCGCCGGCGTTCCGTCGGGCAGCAGCGAAAGTCCTGCCACCGCCGCGCCCGTGACCATGCTCAAATAGAAAAACAGCATGGGCGGCTTGTCCGACGGGCGGGAAAGCTGGGCTGCGGTGGTCCACGCCAGCAGGCTGCGGCGGCTGAACCACAGCCGGTACAGCGTGCGGGCGATGGCGTCGGCCTGCATGCCCGCCTCGCAGGGAAGCACAGCCAGGCGCGCAAGCAGCGCCGGCAGTCCACGCAGCCCTGCGGGAAGCGCATAGGGCAGCTCGGGCAGCAAAAGCGCGCCAAGCAGCAGCCAGGTGCGGCCTGCGAACGCCGCATAGGCGATCAGCAGCACCCGCATAGGCGCGACCAGGCTGCGCAGCAGGTTATGCCAGATTTTCCGCCGGCCCGCGGCATCCAGCGCACGGCGGGGCGGCCGCCATTGCCTGGGAAAGAGGGGCAGCACATAGGCCAGCAGCTGCCAGTCACCCCGCGTCCAGCGGTGCAGGCGGTAGAGAAAGCCCTTGAGGGTTTTGGGATGGCCGTCATAGAGGGTGATGTCGCTGGCCATGGCGCATCCCGCCAGCTCGCCTTCCAACAGGTCGTGGCTAAGCACACAGCCGGGCAGCACGGCGCGCTCGGTCGCGTCCAGAAAGGGCGCGGGGTCGATGATGCCCTTGCCCATAAACGTGCCGCGCCGGTAGAGGTCCTGCGCCAGATCGGCGGTGAGGGCGTTATAGGGGTCCGCGCCGCCGCGTCCGCCCAGCAGCAGCGACAGTCGGCTGCCCACCGTATGAGCGGCGATCTCCATGCGCGGCTGCAGCACGCTCACCCCGCGCATGCGCCCCTGCAGCTTCTGCCGCTTTTGCAGGGGATGCAGCATGCTGCCCACCAGCCGAAGCGCGCTGCCCGGCGGCAGAATGGTGTCGCTGTCGAGGGTGATCACGTAGCGGTATTGTCCCTTGAGGCTTTCCAGAGGCAAAGAGGCATAGGCGAAGGAATCCTCCACGGGCCGCCCGTCGATGAGTTTGAGCAGCGTTTCCAGGCTGCCGCGCTTGCGCTCGCGGCTCATGTAGAGGTGGTCGCGGGCGGAAAAGACCCGCTCGCGTTGCAGGTAAAAAAACGGATGGCCGGTATCCTCGCACAGGGCGCGCACGGCCGCCGACGCGGCGGCCACGATATCGCCGTCGCCGGACAGGGTGCCGGTGAGGCTGTCTTGAAAGTCGCCCAGAAGCAAAAAGTGCAGGTGCGAATCCGGGTTGGCCTGATGCAGCACCGAGAGATGCTTGACCATGGAGATGGCATGGCCCGCGTCCATGAGCATGGTGGGACATACCACCAGCGTCTGCGTGGAAGCATCCAGCCGCTCCACCTGCATGCGGGGAACCATGCGCGGGCGCAGGCGGCGCAGGAGCACGACGGTCGCGGCCTGCTGCGCGGCGTAGAGAAACACCCCTGCAAACAGGGGCCACACGGGCCACGGCAGCCTGAGCGCCCAGGCGGCGGCGATCAGCGCGACAAAGGCCGCCCAGCTGCCCAACCGCAACAAGGCGCGGGCGCGCGGAGCCGCAAGGCCGGAGGCGCGCCGCGCCTGCAGGTACCCAAGCAGCTGGCGGAGGCCGTCATCCAGCAGGT
>USFL01000308.1 GCA_900553905.1 uncultured Eubacteriales bacterium
ATTTCCCGGACGGGCCCTGTCCGTTATTCTCCAAATCCGCCGCCCACCCCGATGACCTGCCCGGTCACAAAGGCCGCCTCCTCCTGGCACAGCCACAGGATGGCCGCGGCCACCTCCTGCGGCGTACCCAGCCGTCCCAGGGGCGTTTCCTCGGCCAGCGCCTTGAGGTCGCCGGGGGTGAAGCCCCCCAGCATATCCGTCTGAATCACACCGGGGCACACGCAGTTGACGGTCACACCGCTGGGACCGACCTCCTTGGCCAGCGCGCGCGTAAGCCCGATCAGCCCCGCCTTGGCGGCGGAGTAATGCGCCTCGCAGCTCGCCCCCACCTGTCCCCAAATGCTGGAGACGTAGACGATGCTGCCGCGCTTGCGGCTGATCATGCCGGGCAACACCGTGCGGGTCACATAAAACGCGCCCGACAGGTTCACATCCAGCATGCGCCGCCAGTCGTCGTCGGTGATGTCGGTCAGGAGCTTTTGCTGAGCGATCCCGGCGTTGTTCACCAGCGCGTCGATGTGGCCCAGCGTGCTTTCGGCCTCCCGGCACGCCTCGCGCACGCAGGCGGGGTCGCTCACGTCGCAGCGGATGGCCGCCGCGCCCGTTTCACGCGCCACCGTCTGTGCCGCCGCCTCATCCGCCCGATAGAAAAACGCGGCGCGAAAGCCCGCGCGCGCAAACGCGCGCACCGCCGCCGCGCCGATGCCCCGGCTGCCGCCTGTGATCAGTGCCGTGCGCACAAAAAAGCCCCCTTAAAACATCTTCTTGCGCCACAAAAGCACGAAGGCCGCCACGCTCGCCACCACCGAGATGCCCAGCACCATCCAGAATCCGAAGGGCGCGTTTTCAAAGGGCACGCCCACATTCATGCCCCACAGGGAGGCAAACAGGGTAGGGATGGACAAAACCACCGTCAGGCTGGTCAATACCTTCATGACGACGTTGAGGTTGTTGGAAATGATGGAGGCGAATGCATCCATCGTGCCGGACATGATGTCGCGGTAGATGGCGCACATCTCCATGGCCTGTTTGTTTTCGATGATGACGTCCTCCAGAAGGTCGCTGTCGTCGGGATACTTGCGCAGCATGTCCATGCGCAGCATCTTTTCCAGCACCATCTCGTTGCCCTTGAGGCTGGTGGAGAAATACACGAGGCTCTTTTCCAGCTTCATCATCTGCAAAAGCTCCTGGTTGCGCATGCTGGCCTCCAGGCGGGTCTGCACGAACATGCTGGCCTTGTCGATCTGCTTGAGGTAGGCCAAAAAGCGCGAGGCGTTGCGGTGCAGGAGCTGGAGGATAAAGCGGGTGCGCTTGAACGTCCAGAAGCCGCGGATGCGCTCCTCGGTGAAGTCGGTGATGATGGTGGATTCGCGGGTGGAGACGGTGATGATCACGTCATCCACCATGATGATGCCAAGCGGCACGGTGGTGTAGCTGTAGCCATTGCCCTCGGCCTCCACGTAGGGGATGTCCACGATGATGAGGGTCTGGTCGCCGTCGCGCTCGATGCGGGCGCTCTCCTCCTCGTCCAGCGCGGACTGGATATAGGTCGGGTCCAGCGCGAAACGCGCGTTGATACCGTCGATCTCTTCGCGGGTGGGGTTTTGCAGGTGGACCCAGCAGCCCTTTTCAAAGGTATTGATTTCGTTGAGGTGGTCCTCCACCGTCAGGTAAATCCGTTTCATCAAAAAAACCTGCCTTTCTGCGGCCGCCGAGGCGGCTTCGCTTCCGGGCAGGCACACGCCTGTGCAGGCGCGCCCCAACCTATGCGTCGAAGCGTGCCGCGCCCATTGCCCGGAGCCTGTGAACTTGTGCCCAGGAAACCGTCAAAACATCGTTTCGACTATACGGGTCGGCATCCACCACATGCTCCTCCTTCCGGCGTATGCGCGCTTTTCTTTCCGTCTTTCATGATAGCGGTTTTGCAGGGTCGTGTCAATCGGGTTTTTCGCAAGTTTTTTGGTTTTTTCCTCCGTCGGGGCGCGCCGCGCTTCCCCTGGCGCACACGGGCATGGTATAATGAGGCGATTGCACAGTCAGCTTTGAGGAGGCGTCTTTGTATGCGCAACACCCGCTCGTTTTCCATCGGCCCGCTCCCCATCGGCGGCGGCGCACCCGTCACGGTGCAGAGCATGACCAACACCGACACCCGCGACGCCGCGGCCACGCTGGCCCAGGTGCGCGCCCTGGCCCAGGCCGGCTGCGATATCGTGCGCCTGAGCGTGTACGATGAGCAGTGTCTGGAGGCGTTGCCCGCCATCATCGAGGGTTCCCCTGTGCCGCTGGTGGCGGATATCCACTACCGGGCCGACCTGGCCGTGGGCGCCATGGAGCGGGGCATCGCCAAGGTGCGCATCAACCCCGGCAACATCGGCAGCGTGCGCGAGGTACGCCGCGTGGCCGACTGCGCCAAAATGCACCATGTGCCCATCCGCATCGGGGTCAACTCCGGCAGCGTGGAAAAGGAGATTCTGGCCCGGGAGGGCGGCGTGACCGCGCGCGGCATGCTCCAAAGCGCGCTGGGCCACGCCCGGCTTCTGGAGGAGGCGGGCTTTCACGACATCGTGCTCAGCCTCAAGGCCTCCAGCGTGCCCCTGACCGTCGAGGCGTACCGGCTGGCCGCGAAGGAAACGGACTATCCCCTGCACGTGGGCGTGACCGAGGCCGGCCTGCCCGGCTCGGGCAACATCAAGAGCGCGATCGGCATCGGCGCGCTGCTTCTGGACGGCATCGGGGATACCATCCGCGTCTCCCTCACCGGCAGCCCCATTCCCGAAGCCGCCGCCGCCATCGACATCCTGCGCGCGGTGGGCCTGCGCACGGGCTATGTCAACGTGGTCAGCTGCCCCACCTGCGGCCGCACCGGCATCGACGTGGCCGCCATCGCCCGCCGCGTGGAAACCGAGCTCGCGGACATCCGCATACCGCTGACCGTGGCCGTCATGGGCTGCGTGGTCAACGGCCCCGGCGAGGCACGCGAGGCGGATATCGGC
>USFL01000309.1 GCA_900553905.1 uncultured Eubacteriales bacterium
ATGCTTATAATATTACAATTTTATTACGCTGTCAACGCTTTTTTCTTACTTTTTATCACTTGTTTTTTAAGGGCGTAACGTTTCTGTGCCATTTGCTTTACGCACCGTCAAAAAGCCCGGTCGATATCGCGCAAGAGTGCGTCCACGTCGTCGCGGTCCGTGGTGACGTTGGTGCAGAAGCGCACGGCCTGATGCGTCTCGTCCACCCGCTGCCAGAAGGAGAAAGTGTAACCTGCGGACAGGCGGCGCGCCGCCTCATCGGGCAAAATGGGAAAGATCTGGTTGGCGACGGTATCGCACAGCAGGGCGCATCCGTGGCGTACAAAGGCGAGCTTGAGCTCCTGGGCCATATCGTTGGCACGGGCGGCCAGGCGGGTGTAATCGCCGTTTTCGAGCATAGCCTCAAACTGCACGCCCAGCAGCCTTCCCTTGGCCAGCATGCCGCCGCGCTGCTTGATGTGGTAGCGGAAGCAGTCGTTGAGCGCCTCGTCGGTCAGGACGATGGCTTCCCCGAAGAGAAAGCCCACCTTGGTACCGCCGATAGTGAAGGCGTCGCACACGGCGGCCAGGAATGGCAGGTCCACCTCCGGCTGCGCGGCCAGCCCGTAGCCCAGTCGCGCTCCATCCAGAAACAGACGGACTCCCAGCGCGCGGCAGGTATCCGAAAGGTCCTGCAGTTCCTGCCGGGTGTACAGGGTACCCAGCTCCGTGGGATGGCTGATATAGACCATTGCGGGACGCACCATGTGCTCATGCGTGGCGTCGGCGCGGTGGGCCTCCACCGCAGCGCGCACCTGCGCGGCGCTGATTTTCCCCTCGTGACCCGGCAGCGGCAGAATCTTATGGCCTGTGGCCTCCACCGCACCGGTTTCATGGCCGTTGATATGGCCGGTGTCCGCGCACAGCACACCCTCAAACGGCCGGAGCGCCGCGGCGATCACCGTCAGATTGGCCTGCGTGCCGCCCGTGACAAAGTGCACCGCCGCATCTGGCCGGCAGCACTGTTCCCGGATGATTGCGCGCGCCCGTTCGCAGTGCGGGTCCTCGCCGTATCCGGAGGTCTGCTCTCCATTAGTCCTCACCAGCGCGTCCAGCACGGGCTGCGCCGCGCCGCAGGCATAATCGCATTCAAAATGCAGCATATCTATCCCCAGCCTTTCATCCCTGTGTTCAGATGGAACCGCATCAAATATCGTACACGTCCGGCGCGTGAGTGTCAAGGCTTTCCGGATGGGCTGAGCCATGGTATAATAGGAAACAGTTGTCCGTCCGCTCTCGTCAACCGGACGGTCCATCTTAACGGCCGCGCCTTTGCGCGGCGAGGGAGTATACCGCATGCATGCCAATGATGTCCCCCTGCACGGACTTACGCAAGAGGAGGTGCGCGCCCACCGGGAACAGGGCCGGACCAACACCATGCCCCGCCGGACCGAAGGCGGGGTGGCCGATATCCTGCGGCGCAACGTGCTGACCCTTTTCAATCTGCTCAACCTGTGCCTGGCCGGGCTGCTTTTGTGGGTGGGCAGTCACCGCGACATGTTGTTTCTGGGCGTTGTGCTGTCCAACACGCTGATTGGCACCATCCAGGAGCTGCGCGCCAAGCGCACGCACGACCGCCTCCAGCTGCTGAGCGAAGGGCGGGTGCGCGTGATGCGCGACGGCGTGGAATGCCGCCTGTCCCCTCAGGAGCTTGTGCTGGACGACGTGGTGCTGCTCTCCCGCGGCGACCAGATCCCCGCCGACGCCACGGTGCTCTCCGGCGCAGGCGAGGCGGATGAATCCTTGCTGACCGGCGAAAGCGCCCCGGTTTCCAAGGCGGCAGGCGATACGCTCTATTCCGGGAGCTTTCTGGTCAGCGGCAGCGTGGCCGCGCGCCTCACCGCCGTGGGCGCGGACAGCTACGCCGGGCAGCTGCAGCTTTCCGCGCGCCGGGTCAAACGCGCCCAGAGCGAGCTGATGCGCGATATGCGCCGCATCATCCGATGGGTATCCGTCCTCATCGTGCCCATCGGCGCCGCCATGTTTTCCAGGCAATATGCCTCGGTGGACCTGGGCCTTCGGGATGCGGTGACCGGCACGGTGGCCTCGATGCTGGGGATGATTCCTGAAGGGCTGATTCTGCTGACCTCGGTTTCCCTGGCAGCGGGCGTTGTGGCGCTGGGCCGACGCAACGCGCTGGTCAACGAGCTTTTCGGTATCGAAACCCTGGCCCGCACCGACGTGGTATGCATGGATAAAACCGGCACCCTTACCAGCGGCGAAATGGTCCTTGACCGGACCCTCGCGCTAAATGGCGTCCCGCCGGAGGAAATCGCCGCGTACATGGCGGCGCTGCTTCGTGCCAGCGCCGACGAAACGCCCACCGTTCGCGCATTGGCGGAGGCTTTTCCCGCTTCGAACGCACCGGAAATCGCGCAGGCCGTTCCCTTTTCCAGCGCCCGCAAATGGTCCGCGGCGCAGGCCGAGGGGCTGGGCAGCGTGGTGCTGGGCGCGCCGGAGCGCCTGCTGAAGGGTGAGGCGCTTAAACAGGCGCAAGCGCTGGCTGCGCAAGGGCTGCGCGTGCTGGCGCTGCTGTGCGCTCCCGCGCCCCTTTGCGGCGAAGCGCTGCCAGAGGGCCTGGTCCCGGCGGCGCTTCTATGCCTGCGCGATGCGCTGCGTCCCAACGTGCAGAAAACCGTACGCTACTTCGGCGAACAAGGCGTCACGCTCAAGGTGATTTCGGGGGACAGTCCGCTCACCGTCTCCCATGCCGCGGCCGCCGCCGGTGTGCCCGGCGCAGACCGCATGGTGGATCTTTCCACGATCGAAGGCGAGAAGGATTATACCGCGCTGTCCCGGCATTACACCATTTTCGGCCGCGTATCCCCCCAGGACAAGCAGGGTCTGATCGAGGCGCTGCGAAAGGACGGCCACGGCGTGGCCATGGTGGGCGACGGCGTGAACGACATCCCCGCCCTCAAGGCGGCGGACTGCTCCATCGCCATGG
>USFL01000310.1 GCA_900553905.1 uncultured Eubacteriales bacterium
TTCAGCAGCGCGCGGGCGATGCACAGGCGCTGCTTCTGCCCGCCGGAGACGTTGGTACCGCCCTGCTCGATGTAGGTGTCGTACCCGTCGGGGAAGGTCTGGATGAAGCCGTCGGCCTGCGCCAGCTTGCAGGCACGGATCATTTCTTCATCGGTGGCGTTCTCGTTGCCCCAGCGCAGATTATCCTTGATGGTGCCGGAGAACAGCTCGTTTTTCTGCAATACGAAAGCCACCGCGTCGCGCAGGGTTTGCAGGTCGTAGCGGCGCACATCCACGCCGCCCACCGATACGCTGCCCTCGCTCACGTCGTACAGGCGCGGAATCAGCTGTACCAGGCTCGATTTGGACGAACCCGTGCCACCCAGCACGCCTACCGTCTGCCCGGAGGCGATGCGCAGGTTCACGTGATCCAGCACCGGCTTTTCGGCCTTGGCATTGTAGCGGAAGGTCACGTCATCAAAGACGATGGAGCCGTCAGCCACCGCCGTCACCGCGTTTTCGGGGGATACGATAGCGCTTTTCTCCTGCAGCACCTCGTCGATGCGCTCCATGGAGGCGCGGGAGATGACGATCATGACAAACACCATGCTCAGCATCATCAGGCTGGAGAGAATCTGCATGGTGTAGGTGAACAGGCTGGTCAGCTCGCCCGTGGACAGGCCCAGCGCCGCGTCGCCGCCGCAGGCCACCACCGCCTGCGCGCCGAACCAGCTGATGAGCAGCATGCAGCCGTAGACGGAAAACTGCATCAGCGGCATGTTGAAGGCGAGGATGCGCTCGGCGCAGGAGAAGTCCTCATAGATATCGCGCGAGATGGCGCCGAACTTCTCCTCCTCATGGGCCTCGCGCACAAAGGACTTGACCACGCGGATGCCGCGCAGGTTTTCGCCCACGACGCCGTTGAGGCGGTCATAGAGCCTGAACACGCGCTCAAAAATGGGATGCGCGTGGCTGGCGACCAGATACAGGCCGATGCCCAGGACCGGGATGAAGGCCAGGAAGATCACCGACAGCTGCCAGTCGATGCAGATGGCGGCGCCCAGGGAAAATACCAGCATGAACGGCGCGCGCACCGCGATGCGGATCACCATCTGATAGGCGTTCTGCACGTTGGTTATGTCCGTGGTCATGCGCGTGACCAGGCCGCCGGTGGAAAACTTGTCGATATTGGAAAAGGAATAATCCTGCACATGGCTGTACATGTCCTTGCGAAGGTTCTTGGCAAACCCGGCCGAAGCCATGGCCGCGTACTTGCCCGCCAGCGCGCCGAAGCACAGCGACATCAGCGCCGCCAAAACCAGGATCAGCCCCGTTTTGAGGATGTAGGGCATGTTGCCGCCGTTGATCCCGCGGTCGATCAGGTCGGCCATGATCAGCGGGATCACCACCTCCATCACCACCTCCAGGGATACAAAAATCGGTGCTTTGATGGATACGCTTCTGTATTCCCGAATGCTTTTCATCAGGCGTTTTACCATTGCTTACCCTCCTTGCTTAAAATGATCCGGAAGCGCCGCTACTCCAGATTCTGAAACATGCGGTCCAAAAAACCGTAGAGCGTCTGCACCTCTTCGGGCGAAAACCCCCGCAGCAGCCTGGCGTCTATGGTCATGCCGGTTTGGCACATCTCCTGAAGCACACAGCGCGAACGCTCCGTCAGCACCAGCTTTTTCAGCCGGGCGTCATGGGGAACGCTCTGGCGCTCCAGCAGCCCCTTCTGCTCCATCAGCCGCAATACGCGCGACGCGGTGGAACGCGTGATGCCAAACTCGCCTTCCAGATCCTTCTGGTACACATCCCGGTCCGCATGCTCGCTCAAAAAGCGGATGATGCGGCCGTTGGTGCCGCTGACGGCCTCCATTTCATGCTGGGAAGCCGTTCGCTGCACGCAACGGCGAATGCGGTTGTCCAGCCGGTGAATGTCAATTCCGATTTTCCGCTGCATCGATGCCTCCATCCTCCTGAATGTTTTATATGCAACAGTTGTACATCGAACATTATATTCGGAAAAATTTTTTTGTCAACCGATGAACAGAGCTTTTTTTTCGGCGTACTATCCGTTGCATTTTTATAAGCGCAGCTGGAAATGATGGGAGTATTTGCACAACGGTCTGCGTTTATTTACGGGGGGAGGAACGAGCCGGATGCCTGCCGTTTACAAGTGTAAAACATCTGTGACCGGTTATATCGGATTTATGCCGAAACTGCGCGCTTCCCTATAAAAAGCGTAATGCTTTTCTTAGAAAGAGGCCGTTGACTTGTCCCGGCGGCTCCCTTTATGATGATACTACAATATGTTGGGGGTGAATGAAATGGGTAAACGCAAAAGCGACTATATCTTTGCCCCCGAAAAGCAGAAATCCGGCAAGGGGGGATGTCTGCTTACGGTGCTGGGTATGCTGCTGGCGGTGGTGCTGGCCGCGCTTTTGCTCAATCAGGCGGTTAACAGCCGCGTGGCCCTTTTGGAGGAGCGCGTCTCCGTTATGGGCATGGACAAGACCTTTGAGGGCTTTACGGTGCTCCACATCAGCGACCTGCATGCCAAACCGCTTGGCAGCGACATGGAACTGTGGCAGTCCCTGCTCAAGGGCAAGAGCTTCCAGGCGGTGGTGATGACCGGAGACATGGTGGGCAGCAGCGGCGACTATGAGCCCATGCTCACGCTGATTCATACCTTGAAACAGATCAAGCCGGAAGCGCCGGTGTATTTCGTGGCAGGCGACGACGACCCGGAGCCCGTGATTTCCGCCCCAAGAGGCACGCCGGAGGTGCTTGCCGACTGGGTGCTTGCCGCGCAGCAGGAGGGAGCGATCTATCTGGACGCGCCCGTGCGGCAGGAGGTGGGCAAGTACGGCGTATGGTTTGTACCGGAGTACCTCTACGACGTGGACACGGAGGGCATGGTCCAGAGCCTGACCAAGCAGAAGGGGGATATGGAGGCGCTGGGCCAGCAGTACGAGGCGGAGGGCGGCGCCAGCTACCGCG
>USFL01000311.1 GCA_900553905.1 uncultured Eubacteriales bacterium
TTTTCGGCGGCTTTTTCGATGACCTGTCGATACATGAGGGGTTCCTCCTTGCAGTTAAGAGTCGTAGCGCTGATAACCGTATTGTAACGCGTTTGCATGCAAAAGGCAATGGGGAATTGCGCGTTTTGCGCGCGGGTTTGACCTGCGCCCGCGGTTGTGATATGCTAAAAACCGACAGATCACGAAAATCAAAAAGGGAGGGCTTGGTACGGCCAGGGCTTTTCATCGGCGCGACGCCGACATGACGCAGGGTTCGATCTGGCGTCAATTGGTGGGGTTTTCCGTTCCCATGGCGATCGGGCTGCTGTTTCAGCAGCTTTATAATACGGTGGATACCATCGTGGTGGGCCAGTTTGTCAGCACCCAGGCGCTGGCCGCGGTGGGCAGCACCTCCAGCATCATCAACATGCTGGTAGGGCTTTCTGCAGGCCTCTCCACGGGCGCCAGCGTGATCATCTCCCAGTGCTACGGCGCGCATGATCACCGCTCTCTGCACGACGCGGTGCACACCACCATCACGGCCACGTTTGTGATGTCCGTTCTGTGCACGTTCCTGGGCATTCTGATCGTGGAGCCCATGCTGGCCATGATGTCTACCCCGCCAGATGTGATGGGTGAGGCGCGCACCTACCTGACCATCTACTTTGCGGGTATCAGCGGGCTGTTTGTGTACAACATGGGTTCAGGCATTTTGCGCGCCGTGGGCGATTCCAAGCGGCCGCTGTACTTCCTGCTGTTTTCCGCGGTGATCAACACGACCTTTGACCTGCTGTTTGTGATCGTGTTTCACATGGGCGTGGACGGCGTGGCCTACGCCACCATTCTGGCGCAGTTTCTCTCGGCGCTGCTGGTGCTGTTCGTTCTCACGCACGATCACACGCCCTACGGCATTCACTGGCGCGATTTGCGCCTAAGCCGCGGGATGCTCCGCCGCATACTGGCCATCGGCCTGCCCAGCGGCGTGCAGCAGGCCATCACGTCGTTTTCCAACGTGTTTGTCCAGAGCTACATCAACTTTTTCGGCTCGGCCTGCATGGCGGGCTGGTCCAGCTACAACAAGCTGGACGTGTTCGTGCTCATTCCGATGCAGTCGGTGGCGCTGGCGCTGACCACCTTTGTGGGGCAGAACTATGGCGCAGGCCGCATGGACCGCGCGCGCAAGGGCGTCAGGCAGGCGCTGTGGATGACCCTTTCCGTAACCGCGGTGCTCTGTGTGGGCGTCATCGCGGGCGCAAGGCCGCTCAACCGACTCTTTACCGCGGACGAGGAAGTGCTCACCCACGGCGTGCACTTCATCAGCATCATTTCACCGTTCTACCTGGCGTGCTGCTTCAACCAGATCTATGCCGGCGCGCTGCGCGGCGCAGGCAACGCCAAAACCCCCATGTTTGTGATGCTGTTTTCCTTCGTTTTTTTCCGGCAGGCCTATCTGTTTGTCAACCGTTTGCTGGGCAACTCGTTTATGGGCGTTACGCTGGCCTACCCGATGGGCTGGGTGGTCTGCAGCGTGCTGATGGTGCTGTTCTACCGGCGCTCCGTATCAAAAGGACGGTCCTAAAACGCTCCGTCCAGCTGATAGATATACCAGTCCTCGCCGTCGGTTTCAAAGACCACGGTGCCCTCGCCTGAATAATAGGCGGGAATCCCGCGCGATTCCAGCTGCACGCGCCCCTTGTCCACGCGGTTGTAATCGTTGGTGATCAATACCGCCTGTGGCGAGGCCGCCTCCAGAAATTCCACCACCATGGGCGTGATGCCGTGATGCGGCGCCTTGACGATATCCGCTTTCAGGGTTTCGGGAGGCAGGTTTTCCAGCATCCAGTGCTGCGTTTCTCCGATGATATCGGCGGTCAGCAGGAGGCTCGCGTCTCCAAATTCCACGCGCGTGACCAAGGACCGGCCATTGGTGTTTTCCACGTCATCATAGCGGTACAAAGTGAGCACCGCCTCGCCCAGCAGCAGCTGATCGCCGTGAAATACCTGCACGGTGGGGATGCAGCTTTTTTCAGCCTGCCTGATGGTTTCCGCCTGCCTCTCGCTGACGTCCACCGCGGCATCGCTGTAGGGATGCAGGTACGCATCCACCGAAAAGCCGTAGCGCATCAGCCAGTAAAGGCCGGAGATATGATCTTCATGAAAATGCGTGTTTAGCAGATATTTGAAATGCGTAATGCCGCGCTCCTCCAGCGCGGTTTTTAAATCCTCACGAAAGGGCGCGCTGCCGCCGTCTATCATCATGCGCTGCCCGCCGCACTCGAGCAGAAGGCAGTCGCTCTGCGCGGTGTTGAAGGCCGTCAGCCGAAGCAGGGGGCGACGGTACCAGTCCTCGCAGGGAAGCTCGTTATAGATCTCGGCCTGCGCAGCCGAGAGGCAGATGAGACAAAGAAGCAGGCACAGCGCGGCAAGCCGCGCGCGCCTTACCAGTCTGCGGGGCATCACGGCTCTCCCTTTTGATAGTCGCTCTTGGTTTCCCAATGCGCCTGCTCCAGAGCAATGTCGCGATGGTTGACCGTGGTGTGATATCCCATCTCCTCCAGCCTGGCGCTGATATATTCCGCGATGGCCACACTGCGGTGCGCCCCGCCCGTGCAGCCGATGGCGATGACCAGGCGGTGCTTGCCCTCGGTGATGTAGTGGGGGAGCAAAAACTGGAGCATGTCCATGCATTTGACTAAAAATTCCTTGGTAACCGGATGCTCCAGCACAAAATCCTTCACATCCTGATCAAGCCCCGTATGAGACCCCAGTTCCGGAATATAGAAGGGATTGGGCAAAAAGCGCACGTCAAACACGAGATCGCCTTCGCGCGGAATACCGCGCTTAAAGCCGAAGCTGAGCACCTCCACGCGCAGCGGCGGCTCGGACCCGGCATTGAGAACGATCTCCTTGAGCATCTTTTGCAGCGCGCGCGGGCGCAAGTTGGAGGTATCGATCAGGTGATTGGCCGTCTCGCGCAGGGGCATGAGGCGGTTG
>USFL01000312.1 GCA_900553905.1 uncultured Eubacteriales bacterium
GAGCGGCGGACGCGGCCAGCGGCCGCCGCGACGATTGAGGTTGCGGGCCTGCGGGCCCTCCAAACCTCCCCAAATGGGTTATTTGACAGTCTGAAGCGCCGGACGGCAACTCCGTCCGGCCCTTCCTTTTCGTTATGCCGTTTCGATGCTGGCCGCGGCGTGCAGGCCCAGAAGATCGACGCCCATCTCGCGCAGCTTGAACTTCTGGATCTTGCCGCTGGCGGTCATGGGGAAGGCATCCATCAGCAGCACATAGCGGGGCGCCTTGAATTTGCTAAGGCCCTCGCGCACAAACTCGATAAGCTCCTCCTTGGTGGCCGTGCAGTCCTTCTTGAGGATGACGCAGGCGCACACCTCCTCGCCGTACTTCTCATCCGGCACGCCCACCACCTGCACGTCGCTCACGGCGGGGTGGGTATAGAGGAATTCCTCGATCTCGCGGGGATAGATGTTCTCGCCGCCGCGGATGATCATGTCCTTGAGGCGGCCGGTGATGCGGAAGTTGCCGTCCTCGTCCATGGTGCCGATGTCGCCGGTGTGCAGCCAGCCGTCCTCGTCGATGGCCTGACGGGTGGCCTCGGGCATCTTGTAATAGCCCTTCATCACATGGTAGCCGCGGGTGACGATCTCGCCCGGCACGCCGCGGGGCACCTCCTTGCCCGTTTCGGGGTCGATGATCTTGCCCTCGGTCTGGGGCAGGAGCTTGCCCACGGTGGTGCAGCGCAGTTCGAGGGGATCGTCCGTGCGGCTCATGGTCATGCCGGGGCTGCACTCGGTCTGGCCGTAGGTGATGGTAAGCTCGGAGAGGTGCATCTTGCCCGTCACGTCGCGCATGGTCTTGATGGGGCAGGGGCTGCCGGCCATGATGCCCGTGCGCAGGCGGCTGAAATCAAAGCGGTCGAACTCCGGGTGCTCCAGCATGCCGATGAACATGGTGGGCACGCCGTGGACGGCGGTACAGCGCTGATCCTGCAGGATCTGCATCTCGCGCAGGGGATTGTAGTGATCCATCAAAACGATGGTGGTGCAATGCGTCAGGCAGCTCATCACGCCCAGCACGCAGCCGAAGCAGTGGAACAGGGGCACTACGATGAGCAGGCGGTCCTCCTCGGTCAGCTTCATGCAGTCGCCCAGGAACTGGCCGTTGTTGGTGATGTTGTAGTGGGTGAGCATCACGCCCTTGGGGAAGCCCGTGGTGCCGCTGGTGTACTGCATGTTGATCGTCTCGTGGGTGTTGAGGCCCGCGATGCTCTCCTCCACCACGCTTTCGGGCACGGAGGCGGCCAACTCGTAGAGGTCGTCAAAACGGCTCATGCCCATGGGGCGGCGTTCGCTGTCGCCGATGAGGAGCACGCGCTTTAGGAAGGGAAGCTGCTTGCAGGCGATGTTGTCCGGCTGCTCGGTATTGAGGGCGGGGACAAGGCCGGTGATATGGCTGATGTAGTCGTTGTTTTTGACGCCGGCGGTCATCACGAGCATCTTGGTATCGCTCTGGTTGAGCAGATAGTTGAGCTCGAACTGCTTGTAATTGGTGTTGACGGTGACCAGAATCGCGCCCAGCTTCGCCGAAGCGAACATGGTCAGCATCCATTCGGGCGTATTGGTGGACCAGATGGCCACATGGTCGCCCTTGCGGATGCCCATGGCGTACATGCCGCGCGCCACCTCGCTGGTGCGGCGGTCAAACTCCTTCCAGCTCCAGCAGATGCCGAATTCCGGCGCGACGATGCAGTCGTTGTCAGGCAGTCGCTCCGCGTTCCTCCGAAGCAATCCGGGCAAGGTGTGCTCGTGCAGGTCCAGCGTCGGTACAAAAGCCATGCGTTCTTCCTCCTCCTTCGTTTGTAGCGGAGCAACAAAAAAGCCTTCGTCCTCATATGAAGACGAAAGCGCTGCTTCCGCGGTACCACTTCTCTTGGAACGGAATTCCGTTCCCGCTCTGGGCTGTTACGGGCCGCCCGTCCGGCGCTACTGAGCGGTTTCGCGCCGGCCGCTCGCGGGAGAGAAGCCGCTTTGCGCCCGACGCCTTTCCACCATCCGGCGTCTCTCTTTGGGTGCGCGTGGGGCGGCCATGCCCGGTCATCGCGTTTGCAAAATATCATATCCAAGCTGTGCCGGTTTGTCAAGAGGAAATTTTCCGCCCCGCCCGGCGCGTGGGGTGAAGGCCGTCGATCACGCAGCGGCCGCCGCCTTCGGGCGGGTTGTCAAACCGCGCGCGGCCGCCGTGCGCCCGCGCCACATCCCGAACGATACGCAGGCCCAGGCCGTGCCCGCTCTCATCCTGCGTGCCTTCGCCCCGGTTGAGCCGCTTCAGCTGTTCCCGGAGAAAGCCCCTTCCCGTATCGCTCACGGACAGGCGCAGGCGGCGACCCCGCCGCGTGAGCGACACCCGCACCGCGCAGCCCTGGGGGTTGTGGCGCACGCTGTTTCGGATCAGGTTTTCCAGCATGCGGGCAAGCAGCTGGCGATCGCAAAGCAATCGCGTTTCCTCCGCCGCGGACGATATGCTCACCTCCAGCGGATGCAGGCCGTCCGGGTCCTCGTTGAGGAAGTTTGCCGCCGTCTCGCGCACCAGCGCGGCGGGCGAAAGCCATTCGCGCTTGAGCGGCTGCATGGCGTATTCCAGGCGGTTGGTCAGGTTGAGATCGGCAATCAGGCCGCGAAGCTGCTCGCCCTTCTCGCGGATGAGGCCCGCCTGACGGCGCTGCTCCCCGCTTAACTCCGGCGCCTCCTCCAGCGCGGCGGCATAGCCCAGCACCATCGAAAGGGGCGTGCGCACGTCGTGGGAGATGGCCGCGATCCACTCGCTGCGGGCCGCGTCGCGCCGCTGCGCCGCCCGGTGCGTGATAAACGCCGCCGCCCCCAGCAAAAGCCCCGCGTTCACCGCCAGCATGGCGGCGCCCCACACGGGCCAGAAGCCCACCTGCTCGGTGGGCATTTCCACCTGGTACTTCCACACCGACCCCTTGGGCT
>USFL01000313.1 GCA_900553905.1 uncultured Eubacteriales bacterium
TGGCGGAAGGAGGAACGAAAGATGAACATTGCAGTCGTCGGCATCGGATACGTGGGACTCGCCATGGCGGTGCTGCTGTCGCAGCGGCATCATGTGACCGCCGTGGATATCGACGCCGCAAGGGTGGAAAGGCTCAGCCGCCGTCAGGCGCCGATTCAGGACGCGGATATCGAGGCGTATCTCTCCGGATGCGAGCTGGACCTCACCGCCACGCTGGACGCGGCGGAGGCCTACCGGCAGGCGGACTGGGTGGTCATCTCCACGCCCACCAACTATGATCCGCATCGCAATTACTTCGATACCTCCTCCGTCGAGGGCGTAATCGAGGCGGTGCTAGCTGTCAATCCGCGCGCGTACATGGCCGTCAAATCCACCGTGCCGGTGGGATTCACCCAGCGCATGCTGGAAAAGCATCCCGGCGCACGGATGGTGTTCAGCCCGGAATTTTTGCGCGAGGGACATGCCCTCAGCGACAACCTCCACCCCAGCCGCATCATCGTGGGCGCGCCGGAGGAGCCGGAGCTGTGGCATGCGGGCGAAGTCTTTGCGGCGCTGCTCAAGGAAGGGTCGCTGGACCCGGACGCGCCCGTGCTTCTCATGCGCCCCACCGAGGCGGAGGCCGTCAAGCTCTTCGCCAATACCTACCTGGCCCTGCGCGTGAGCTTCTTTAACGAGCTGGACACCTACGCCGAGGCGCGCGGGCTGGATTCCCGCTCCATCATCGACGGCGTGTGTCTGGACCCCCGTATCGGCCGTCATTACAACAACCCTTCCTTCGGATACGGCGGCTACTGCCTGCCCAAGGATACCAAGCAGCTATTGGCCAATTACGATCAGGTGCCCAACAACATCATCGGCGCCATCGTGGACGCCAACCGCACCCGCAAGGACTACATCGCCGACCGGGTGCTGGAGCTGGCGGGCTTCCCGGCCAATCCGGACCCGCTGGTGGGCATCTACCGCCTGACCATGAAAAGCGGCAGCGACAACTTCCGCCAGTCCAGCATTCAGGGCGTGATGAAGCGCATCAAGGCCCATGGCGTGCGGGTGGCGGTGTACGAGCCTGCGCTGAAGGAGGATACCTTTTTCAACAGCCGCGTGGAAAGGGATCTGGCGCGCTTCAAGCGCGAGTGCGACGTGATCGTGGCCAACCGCTATGCCGACGAGCTTTCCGACGTGGCGGAGAAGGTCTACACCCGCGACCTCTACCGCGCCGACTGACCTGCCTCACTCCAAAGCCCGAAGGTTTCGCGCCTTCGGGCTTTTGCCGTCCATGCGCGGCGTTGACAGAAAGCGGGAAAAACGGTATGATAACGTTGGTTTGTTGTGTACACCAGACGTAAGGAAGGGCCTGCCAATGAAGCTGATTATTCAGATTCCCTGCTATAATGAGGCGGAAACGCTCCGCGTGGCGCTGGACCACCTGCCCCGTCATATCGACGGGGTGGATGAGATCGAAATCCTGATTATCAACGACGGTTCCACCGACCGCACGGTGGAGGTCGCCCGCGAATGGGGCGTTCAGCATATCGTGTCCTTTAAGCAGAACCGGGGCCTTGCGCGCGGGTTCATGGCCGGCATCGATGCCTGCCTGCACCTGGGGGCCGATATCATCGTCAACACCGATGCCGACGACCAGTACCGGGGCGAGGATATCGAGCGCCTGGTGCGGCCCATTCTGGAGAAAAAGGCCGACATCGTCATCGGCGAGCGCCCCATCGACGAGACGGAGCACTTCTCCAAAAAGAAAAAGATGTTCCAGCACCTGGGCAGCTGGGTGGTGCGCGTGGCTTCCAACACGGAAATTCCCGACGCGCCCAGCGGGTTTCGCGCCTACAGCCGCGAGGGCGCGCTACGCCTGAACGTGGTCAACGACTACTCCTATACGCTGGAGACCATCATTCAGGCGGGCTGGAACCGCATCCCCATGACCAGCGTGCCTGTGCGGACCAATCCGGAACTGCGTCCCTCGCGCCTGTTCAAGAGCATGTGGCGCTATATGAAGCGCTCCTCGTCGGTCATCCTGCGGGCCTTTGCTATGTACAAGCCGCTTCGGTTCTTCGGCATCATCGGCGGGGTGTTCTTCGGGCTGGGCGTGCTGCTGGGCGTCAGGTTCCTCATCATCTTTTTCAGCACAGGGTCCGGCAGCGGGCACATCCAGTCCCTCATCCTGTGCGCCGCGCTTTTGATGATCGGCGTGCAGGTGATCGTCGCCGGCGTGCAGGCCGACCTGATCAGCGATAACCGAAAGCTCCTGGAGGACGTGCAGTACCGCGTGCGCAAGATGGAGATCGACCGCGCGAGGGAGGAAGGCAAGCAATGAAGGCCATGATCTGCTTTACCCACCCGGCGTGGGTGCATCAGTTTCATCATATCATCTGGCGCATGCGCGAGCGCGGCGACGAGGTGATGTGCTTTGTGGCCGAGAAGGACGGAAACTCCACGCTTCTGGAACGCTACGGCATCCCCTATGTGCGCTGTGCCAAATCCACCGGCAAAAACCCCGTGGAAAAGGCGCTGCTGTTTTTGAAGCTGTCCGCCCAGTTTTCCCTGGCAGCGCTCAAGTGGAAGCCGGATATCATGATCGGCCGCGCCGCGCCCATGCTGGCGGTGGCGGCGTGGGTGAGCGGAAAGCCCCACCTCATCTATGAGGATACCGAGGTCAGCAAATTCGCGCTGCGCATCTGCAAGCGCCTCTCCACCAAGATCCTGACGCCGCGTACATTTCTGACGAATCTGGGCCCCCGCCAGGAGCGGCTGGACACCTACAAGGAATTATTCTACCTGCATCCCTCCGTGTTCACGCCGGATAAGCAGGTGCTGCGCGACTGCGGCTTCAACCCGGACGAACCGTATATCCTGGTGCGCTTCGTGGCCTGGAACGCCAGCCACGACATCGGCAAGCACGGCCTGGACGACGAGGGCAAGATCCGGCTGGTGAAGCGGCTGGAGCGCT
>USFL01000314.1 GCA_900553905.1 uncultured Eubacteriales bacterium
TTCTCAGCGGTAAAAAACAAAAGCGGGCTGTGTTTCACCCGCTTTTGTCTTGCTGGAGCCTTTTTCATTCTCCAGCCACCTCCCGCCACTGCTCCGCCGTCTGCGCCATCCAGGCGGCCACATCCATGCCGTAGGCTTTATGCAGAGCCTCCGAGGCCAGCACCTCCGCCGCAGGCCCGTCTGCGGTCACGTGGCCGTGGTCCAGCAGCAGGACGCGCGTGCCGTAGCGCAGGGCGAGGCTTAAATCGTGCACCACGGAGATCACGCAGCGGTCCCCCTCGGCCATCCAACGCCCAATCAATTCAAACAGCTGTTTTTGATATACGAGGTCCAGATGATTGGCCGGCTCATCCAGCAGGAGTACACGCGGTTCCTGGGCCAGCGCCTGTGCCAGAAACGCGCGCTGAAGCTCGCCTCCGGACAGGGTCTGCACATTGCGTGCGCGCAGGTCCGACAGTCCGGCCGCTTCCAGGGCGCGACGCACCGCCTCTTTTCCATGCGGGTCCTGTGCCCGCAAAAAGCCGCGCGTATACGCATATCGGCCCATGGTCACCAGTTCCTCGACGGTAAAGGCATAGCCCGCCATATGCGTCTGTGCCAGCACGCCTACCGCCCGCGCGAAGGCCCTGGGCCGCCAGCGCCGGGCGTCGCGGCCGTCCAGCAGCACGTCGCCCCGATAGGACGCGCATTGGGCCAGGGCTGCCAGCAGCGTGGACTTTCCTGCGCCGTTCGGACCGATCAGCATGAGCCATTCGCCCGCGGCGGCCGAAAAGGACACGTCCCGCACGGCGTCGCCGCCCTCATAGGCGACGGTGAGTCGTTTTGCCTCTAGCACAGCCTGCGCCTCCTGAAAAATAGCACCACGAACACCACTGATCCCACCAGCGAGGTGACCACGCCGATGGGCAGTTCGATGGGACTGACCACCGTGCGCGCCAACAAGTCCGCCAGCATGAGAAAGATGGCTCCCATGAACAGCGACAGCGGCAGCACCCGCCGGTGGTTGGCCCCGGCGAACAGGCGCGCTGTGTGCGGAACGATCAGTCCCACAAAGCCGATGCTGCCTCCCACGGATACGCACACGCCGATCAGCGCAGCCACGCACACCAGCACGGTCAGCTTGACCGGCCGCACCGCCACGCCCATGTGGCGGGCCGCATCCTCCCCCAGCGAAAAGGCGTTGAGCTCGTCCGCGCGCGACAGCAGCACGCCGCCGAACACCGCCAGCGCCCCCAGCAGCACCAGCGCCTCCGTGTACCCGGCGCCCGACAGCGATCCCATGGTCCAGAAGGTGATGGAGCGCAGCTTTTCTCCCGAAAAGGCGGTGAGCAGGCTGATGATGCTGGTGACAAACATGCTCAATACCACGCCCATGAGGATGATGGTCTGCGTGCTCATCCCCCGGTCCGCCGCATAGGACAGCGAAAGAATCAAAATCAGCGACCCCAGCGCAAACAGCATGGCGGTGACCATGGTGCCCGCAAAGGGCAGGCCGGGAAAGGAGATGCCCAGCAGCAGCGCCGTCACCGCGCCCAGCGACGCGCCGGCGCTGACGCCCAACGTGGACCCGTCCGCCAGAGGATTTCGCAGAAGCCCCTGCATGGCCGCACCGCACAGCGCCAGCGACGCGCCGCACAGCGCCGTGGCCATCACGCGCGGCAGGCGCACATTGAGAATGATCGTCCGGGATATGCCCTGCGGCAGTTCCATCCCCCACAGCGCCTTCCAGACAGCCGCCACCGTGTCGCCAAGGGGGACGGCCACGCTGCCCAGCGATACGCACAGGCACAGCGTGGCCGCCGTCAACAGGCACAGCGCGACATACGCGTACCAGGGGAGCCCTCCGGACGGACGTTCCGCGCGCCTCATGCCGCGGGCTGCGCGGCCTCGTCCATGCCGTAGACGAAGTCGAACAGATCCTGCGCCGCATCCAGCAGCCGCGGGCCGGGACGGGAGGTCATGTCCGCGTCGGCATTGTAAACGGCGTCGTTTTTCACGGCCTTGAGATCCTGCCATCCCTCGCGGGCGACGATCTCATCCACGGGCAGCTCGCCCTCGCCATAATAGGCCGCGGTCGTCACAATGTAATCCGGGTCGCGCGCGAGCACCTGCTCCTGGGAGATCTCGGCCCAGCCGGTCACATCGGAGAAGGCGTTGGTCAGGCCCACGATCTGCGCCAGCTCATCCAGGAAGGTGTCCGCGCCGCTGGTCCACAGGCCCCACTCCAGGGGAGAAACCTCAAAATAGACGGTTTTCCCGGTCGCTTCTGCCCGTGCGCTGAGCACCTCAAAACCGGCGCGCATCTCGGCCGACAGGTCCGCGGCCTTCTCGAGGTACCCGGTAAGCTCGCCCAGCATCTCGATGGCGTCATACACGCCTGCCAGATTCTGCGCGTCGGAAATGACCACGCGCACGCCGGCGGCCTCCAGCGCCTCCACCTGCTCGACCGTCTGAGCCATTTTGCTCATGACGATCACCTGTGGCTCCAGCGCCAGAATCTGCTCGATATTGGTTTCCGCGCCGCTGTTGACGCTGGGCAGTTCCGTCACGTCGCCGGGATAGTTGCAGTATTCGCCGCGGCCCACCAGCACATCTTCCGCGCCCAGGGCATAGAGGATTTCGCAGTCGGCGGGGTTAAGGGCGATCACGCGGGTGGCGGGCGCCTCCAGCGCGATCTCGCGGCCCGCCATGTCGGTCAGCGTCAGGCCCTCGGCTACGGCGGCGGGGGCGGTCAGCGCAAGCGCGAGCGCGGTAAGCAGGGACAGGATGTTTCGGGTTTTCATGGGGTCGATTCCTCCTTTGTGTTTTTGCACAAATGAATCGCGGGAAAACGCAAAAATCGCGCCGTTCCATTGACAGGATGGCGCGATCAAAAAACGCGGCGTATCGCCAGGCTTTCATAGCATGTTCCATCCCGGGGATCACGGTGTAAACAGGTCTC
>USFL01000315.1 GCA_900553905.1 uncultured Eubacteriales bacterium
GCGCGCCTCGTTGAGGCAGGCGCGCATCAGCCACGCGTCGAACGCGTCCTCGCGTCGGAGCGAGGCGAGACGGCGGTAGCAGTTGAGCACCGCCTGCGCGGCGGCGTCCTCCGCGTCGGCGTGGCTGCGCGTGACGCATCGCGCCAGGCGTACCATGCCCGGCCACAGCGCGCGCACCCGCGCCTCAAAGCCGCTTCTGTCCATGCCGCCACCCCCCTCTTGCCGGTTGGTTCGTTTGAAGGCCTTCACCTGATAGACGCGCGACCGGATGGAAAGTTTGCAAACAAAGGAAAAAAAGAGCGGCCCCGGAAACGGGACCGCACGAAAATGCGGAAAGACCGCTATTCCAGCCAGTCCAGCTGCGCTTCGGTGGCGGCGATAAGCACATCGGCGGCTTTCACATACCCGTCCTCAAGGCCGTCGGTGAGCGCAAGCCAGCCCATGGGGCCGTCCGCGACGGTCACATGCAGCCAGTCGCCCCGCTCGGCCAGCACGCGCAGGCGGGTCCCGGCGGGGAGGGTGGCGAGGGTCTTGTCAAGCCAGCCCGTGCCCGCCTTGAGCGCCGTATCCACGGTCACGGCGGCCATGGGCGGCAGGGACGAGTTGTTTTGCAGGGGTTCCATGCTGCACGCGGAGCCGGGATACGCCACGTAGATGCCGCTCATGTAGCCCTCGGTACGACCGATGCGCACATGGTACCAGGGATAGGGGTCGCCGGGCAGCTCCTCGAGGACCTCGACGGGCACGCCGCCGAAGTAGTCGCCCAGGATGTCCGAGCGGGTGGAGGTTTCCCGGCGCAGGCGCACACCCGTCACCACGCCGAGGCCGTCGGGCAGGACGTCGCCCTCGGCCTCATAGAAAGCGGCCTCGGAGCGGGGAAAGGCGCTGATGTCCCAGAAGTCCAGAAGCAGGGGCAGGAGGACCGGAGTACTGGTCACGGTGGCGGCCTGCCCGGCGGAGTCGCGGCTGGTCATGCGGTACCACCGGTAGCTGACGCCGTCGCCAAACACTTCGCTGTCGATCTGCAAAAACGCGCCGGTATCGGTGTTTTCATAGCTGTATCCGTTGAGGCGGCAATAGCGCAGGGTGAGGTTCTCGCTGGCGGCGCAGGCGGCGGGGGTGACGGAGAAAACCTCACTCTCCGCATCGGAGATGGGATAGCACAGCTCGAACGCACCGCCGCCCCCGTAGCGCACGGACACCTCGCGGCCGGGAAGCAGCGCCTTGTCCCCTACGGGCAGGAAGTACCAGCCGTCCGCGCCGTGCCAGAGGGAACACAGCATCCGTTCCTCCCCTCGCTCAAACACGACCAGTCCCGTGCTTTCCAGACCTTGCCGCACGACGTAGGCGCCGCTGCCAGGCGTCCAGCCGGACAGGTTGGGGTTGGAGAGCGCGGAAGCGAGCTCCGGCGGCGTTTCGCCGGAGAACTCCGTCACCTGTGCATCCTCCAGGGGGTAGGTGCGCACGCCCTCCGAGGGCTGGGAGACTGGCTCCAGAACCAAGCCGTAGCTGTCCAGCTCCTCGTCGCGCCACTCCGTAAGCGCCTTGGGCCACGCGGCTTCCGGCCCGTAGCAGGACAGGAAGAACTCGTTCAGCGCCTGGGCGGGGGTAAGGGTCCCGTTGCTCAATCCCTCCGCCAAAGCCGGGGTGGGGGTCACACCCCAGAGCTCCATCCATGCGGCCATTTCGCTGCGGGCGGTTTCATCCCAGCGGGTGAACCATGCGTCGTCCCGCGCGGTGTACAGGCCCTGCCGCACGCTGCCCTCGCCGGGGTAGTAGGGATAATCCGACGCCGCGCGGAAGGGCGTGGTAGCCACCGTGTCTCCGTCGTTGGAACGCACGACCGTATAGTTCCAGCCCGGATGATTGAAATAGGTGACGACAACCCCTTCGTCGGTTTCCTCCACCTCGAAGGTGAAGGCGGCCGCGTCCTCAGCCGTATAGCTGTACACCTCGGTGAGGGACCCGGAGGCATAGGAGATAGCGTCGTCCACAGCGGAGGAGGCGAGGGCCGCACAGGGTAGCAGCAGGAGCGCGGCCAGCAGGCATAGCATGCGTTTCATTCCAAAATCACTCCTTTGTCGGTGGTGGGATCAGATCCCGCTAAAGGGATTGCCGTACAGGATGATGCGAAACACGGGTTCCGTCTGAACGTCAAGCTGGCGCAGGGGCTGCCCGTCGCCGCTCAGGCGCCAGGCGGTGAGGTAGCGCCGGCCGTCCGGGTTCATGCCTTCGCCCAGGTACTTTATGCTCCCGGCATTCTCCGCGGCGCTGGGCTCCACCTGCCCGGTGAAGTCCATCAGGTAGGCCGACAGGCGGGCGTACCAGCCCGAATCGTGATGGTCGGGCGGGACGCAGGCGATGGCCAGGTCGCGCCCGCGCGCGACCGCACCGTTGCGCAGGGAAACGACCTGCCCCTCCTCGTCCACGGACAGGGCAAGCTCCGATTCCCCGTCGCTGCCCAGGACGGTCCATCCGCCGCCGTCCAACGGCGAGGCGGTGAAAGCAAAGCCGGCGGTGGACTGATTCAGGTCGGCACTCTGCCAAAGGGTCTGGGCGTAGGCCACGGCGGCGGCTTCATCGCTTAGCGTTCCGGGATGCGGGACCTGCGGCGCAGCGGGGATGGCGGGCACAGGCAGGTATTCGCCGGTGGCGAAAGCGCCCACCAGCGCCATGCATGCCAGCAGTACGGCCATTGCGGCCAGCCCGCGCCGCGCATGCGCGCCCCCGACAATGGAGGCGACGCGCATCTTCAGCCGGGAACCGGCCATGGTCATGCCGGTGGCCAGCACGCCCGTGCCGGGCGCGTCGCGCCGGGCAGCGGCCAGCACCAGCACCGAGGCATAGGACCTGCGCTGGCGCGCGTCCATGCCGTCGGTGACGCGCTCGTCGCAGGCAAGCTCGCTGTCGGTCCGGCTGAGAAAGGCGGCGAGCCA
>USFL01000316.1 GCA_900553905.1 uncultured Eubacteriales bacterium
GACCATCCGCGCATGATCGCGGAAACCCGGAAGGTATTTGAGCGCATGGCGCTTAGCCTGGACCCCCGCGCCATGGTGCGCGACCTGGACGCCTCCTACAAGCAGATCGTGGAGATTTCCCGCGCGCTTCTGATGAACGCCCAGATCATCATCATGGACGAACCCACCACCTCGCTGACCGACCCGGAGATCGAGCACGTATTTGAGATCCTGCGCACGCTGAAGCAGCAGAACGTGGGCATCGTCTTTATCTCCCACAAGCTGCGCGAGGTCATGGAGATCTGTGACCGCTATACGGTGCTGCGCGACGGCGTGATGGTGTCGGAGGGCTACGTCAGGGATGTGACCACCGACCTTCTGGCCCGCGACATGGTGGGCCACGACGTGCGCAACGAGCCGCTGAACCGAAGCGCTTCCCTTGGCGACGAGGTGCTCCGCCTGGAGGATCTGACCCAGGAGCCGCACTACCGCCATATCAGCCTGAGCGTGCGCGCGGGCGAGGTGCTGGGCGTGACGGGCCTTTTGGGCGACGGCCGCAGTGAGATCTTCCGCACCGTCTTTGGCGATGCGGGCAAGTATCAGGGCAACATCATCGTGGGCGGCAAGCCCGTGCAGATGCACTCCACCCAGCAGGCGCTGGCGCTGGGCATCGGCTATGTGCCGCGCAACCGCAAGGAAAACGGCATCATCAAGGACATGAACATCCTGGAAAACGGCTCCATCGTCACCTGGCCCCGGCTGGCGCGGCGCGGGCTGATCGACCGCAAGGCGCAGCGCGAGGAATTTGACCGCCAGCGCCGGGAGCTGCACATCAAGATGGAAAAGCCCGAGGACCCCATCACCAGCCTCTCCGGCGGCAACCAGCAGAAGGTGGTGCTGGCCAAGTGGCTTAGCGCCAACCCCTCGCTCCTGATCCTGGACAACCCCACCCAGGGCGTGGACGTGGGCGCCAAGGAGGAGATCTACGACATCATCCTGCGCCTGGCGGACCAAGGCGTGGCCGTGGTGGTGCTCTCCAACGAGGCGCAGGAGATCATCCGCGTGTGCGACCGCGCGCTGGTGCTGTACCACGGCGACATCCAGGCCGAGGTCAAGGGCGAAACCATGAACGAACACGAAATGATGCGGCTGGCAACCGGCGGCTGAACGCAGGCGAGAGGAGTAAACAGGCATGACGCAAGTGACGAACCGGCAGACCCTTCTTGAGAAGGTCGGCCGCAAATGGAAGTCCGATCCCATCTTTTCCACGGGCCTGGTGCTGGCCCTGATGGTGATTCTTCAGACCGTGGCGCTGGGCTTCGACTACGAATCCTTCGGCGCGTGGTTTACCAACTGGGGCAAGAACTGGATCAACATCCTGCGCAACAACGCCGGCGTGGGTATCGTGGCCCTGGGCATGACCTTTGTCATCATCTCCGGCGGCATTGACCTGGCCGTGGGCTCCACGATGGTCGCCATCGGCGCGGTGATTATGGTCTTTATCAATCAGTATCCCGACGGCCTGCTCACCGCCATCGGCATCACGGGCGTGCCGGCCTACGCCATCGGCATCGTCGCGGGCGTGATCTTCGGCTGCCTGCTGGGCGGCATCAGCGGCGTATTGATCGCCCGCAGCAAGCTGCCGGCCTTCATCGCCACGCTGGGCATGATGAAGATTTTGCGCAGCGTAACCCAGCAGGTGATGCAGACGGCGGCGGTCAAGGTGCCCAGCAGCTTCCTCGCCATTTCCAACACCAAGATCGGCGGCGAGGTCATTTTGCCCATTCTCTACTGGCTGGTGGCGGCGGTGATTCTGCATATCGTGTCGCGCTATACGCCCTTCGGCCGCCATGTGTACGCCGTGGGCTCCAACGAGCGCACCGCGCGCCTCTCCGGCGTGAACGTCGAGCGCGTCAAGGGCCTCATCTATGTGCTCATGGGCGCGCTGGTGGCCGTGACCGCGGTCATCCAGGTGTCGCGCATCGGCAGCATGGACTATGCCAACGCCGGCAGCGGCTATGAGATGGACGCCATCGCCGCGGTCGTGGTGGGCGGCACCAGCATGAGCGGCGGACGCGGTTCCATTCTGGGCACGGTGCTGGGCATGCTGATTATCGCCGTGATGAACAACCTGCTCAACCTCATGGGCGTGCCGCCCTTCCTGCGCGAGGCGTTCAAGGGCTTCATCGTGATCGCCGCGGTGCTCCTGCAAAAGAAGGAAGCCGCCGCCTGACGGCCTGTAAAGAAAGGAAGAAGAGCATGCTCAACATCGGAATCATCGGCTGCGGCAAGATCGCGCAGGTGCGCCATCTGCCCGAATATGAACAGAACCCCGGCGCGCGGATCGCCGGGCTGTACGACCTGAACCGGGAGCGCGCGCAGGCGCTGGCGGCGCAGTACGGCGCAAAGGCGTATGAGAGCTACGAGGCGCTGCTGGCCGACCCGGCCATCGACGCGGTGAGCGTGTGCTCCGCCAACGTCAGCCATGCGGAAATCACGGTGGCGGCGCTGGAGGCCGGCAAGCACGTGCTGTGCGAAAAGCCCATGGCCACCACTTTGGAGGACTGCGAGCGCATGGTCGCCGCCGCGAAAAAGAGCGGCAAGTACCTCATGATCGACCAGAACCAGCGCCTGGCGGGCGCGCACCGGAAGGCCCGCGAGCTCATCCGCGCGGGTGCCATCGGAAAGCCCCTCACCTTCCGCACGGCGTTCCGCCACGGCGGGCCGGAGACGTGGAGCGTGGACCCCGGAAAGAGCACCTGGTTCTTTGACAAGAAGCGCGCGGCCATGGGCGCCATGGCGGACCTGGGCGTGCACAAGACCGACCTGATTCAGTTCCTGCTGGACCAGGTGGTGGTGGAGACCACGGCGAGCCTGAGCACGCTGGACAAGAAATTCGCCGACGGCAGCCCCATCACCGTGGATGACAACGCCGTGTGCATCTACCGCATGAGCG
>USFL01000317.1 GCA_900553905.1 uncultured Eubacteriales bacterium
GTTTCTCCGCTGAACATGTCCGTTTCCAGTTCGCGCGTCGACAATCTCGAGGTGATGATGCCGGGCGTGGATAAGGGCTCGGCGCTCGCCTTTCTCGCAGAGCGCCTCGGCATCCCCCGCTAACAGGTGATGGCCTTTGGCGACAACACCAACGACCTGCCCATGCTCGCCTACGCCGGGGCCTCCGTGGCCATGGCCAACGGCGAGGCATGCGTGCGCGCCGCCAGCAGATGCCCGCGCCGCCCCTCCCGGAGCGCGGCTTCCAGCGCGGACCAGCCGGTTTCCTGTATGGATTCTGTATCCGAAAGGGCTTTTCCTGCCTGCATGGAAAACGCGTCGGCCAGAGCGGTCACCAGCGCATCCCGCTCCGCCGGGCCGTCGGGCGCCTCCAGCGCCTGCGCGCATGCTTCGCGCACGGGCTTAAGCGCCCTGACGTCCAGCTGCAGCGACGTCGCCCCACGGAAGGTGTTGCGCCCCAGGCTGAACACCGCGTCCACCTCGTCCGGAAGCGTCGCGGCCAGCGCGCCCTGCGAAAAGGCGATGCCGCCCAGCATGCGCCCGCCCTGCCGGAGCGTGAGCTTGAGGTGCGCGCCCTCCGCGCCCACGGCCCGGCGCTCCTCCGGCCGCAGCCCGCGCGCCAGAAACAGGGGCGCGGGATTGCCGCAGCCAAAGGGGGCCATGCGGCTGATCTCGTCCAGCAGCGCGTCCGTGCAGTCCGAAAGGGTCAGCTCCGCGTCGTAGGGCTGGGCGGGCACGAAGCAGCTTTCCTCTGCCCGCCCCACGGCCGATTGCAGGCGCTCGCAAAACGCCTCGTACCGGTCCGCCTCCAGCGTCACGCCCGCCGCCTGCTCGTGGCCGCCGTAGCGCAGCAGCAGGTCGTCGCAGGTTTTGAGGCATTCGTGGATGTGCACGCCGGGAATGCTGCGCAGGCTGCCGTGCAATAGCCCCTCATGCTCGCTGAGCACGCAGGTGGGGCAGTAATACTGCTGGCACAGCCGCCCCGCCGCCAGGCCGATCACGCCCACATGCCAGTCCTGCCCGCGCACGATCAGCGCCTTTTCTCCGATGAAGTCATGCCCGGCGGCCTGCGCCTGCGCCGCCTTGACCAGCTGCTGCTCGGCGGAGCGGCGCTCGGTGTTGAGCGCGTCCAGTTCCTCCGCCAGCCGATCCGCCTCGTCGGGGTCCTCCGTCATCATCAGGCGCACGCCCTTGGCCGCGTCGTCCAGGCGGCCTGCGGCGTTCAGCCTCGGCCCCAGCCGGTAGCCCAGCGCCTCGCTGTCCACGGGGTCGGGGTCGCCGCTGACCCGGAGCAGCGCGCGCATACCCTCCCGCTTTCGCCCCGCGATCGCCTCAAGCCCCAGCGCCACCAGAATCCGGTTCTCATCCTCCAAAGGCACGATGTCCGCCACGGTGGCCAGCGCCGCGAGGTCCAGATACTCCCGGCACGCCTCCAGCCCCAGCAGCGCCTGCGCCAGCTTGAAGGCCACCCCCGTGCCGCACAGGCGGCGGAAGGGATAGTCCCCCAGCAGCGGGTTGAGCGCCGCGTCGGCAGGACTGGCCTCCAGCCCCAGGCCGTGATGGTCGGTCACGATCACGCGCATGCCCAGCCGCCGGGCCATGCGCACCTCCTCGTGGTTGGTGATGCCCAGGTCCACCGTGACCAGCACGCGATAATCTCTGGCCAGCTGCTCCACCGCCGAAAGGTTCAGGCCGTAGCCCGCCTCCCGTAGCGGCGTATAGGGGTCGGCCCTGAGGCCAAAGCGGCGCAGGGCTTGCGTCATCAGCGCGCAGGCGCAGATGCCGTCCACGTCGTAATCGCCGTAGACCACCACGGGCAGCCTGCTCTGCCGCGCGTCCGTAAGAATCGCCAGCGCTTCCGCCATGCCGTGCATGCGCATGGGGTCGTGCAGCCGGTCCAGCGAGGGATTCAAAAAGGCGTCGGCCTGCGCCGCGTCGGTGATGCCGCGCGCGTACAAAAGCCGCGCCGTTACCCCCTCGTAGGGGCGAAGCGCGGCCGCGGCGCGCCCGTCCAGCGGGCGCGCCTGACGTGGGATAAAACGAAGCAATGCGGTGCCTCCTTGCACTGGAACGCGGGAAACGGAGTCGTCAGGCCTTCTTTTCCTCGTGATATTCCTGCTCGGTGTTGACGTTCCAGATGTTGTCCTTGGTTTTGATACCGGCCACGAGGTTGTCCACCGCCTCAAAGGACGTGGCCATGGAGTGGTCCATGTTGTTGTAGCGGTGCTGGCCGTTGCGGCCCACGCAGTAGAGATTTTCAAAGCCGCTTAGATAGGAGACGACCTTGTCCATCTTGTCATAGGTGTCAAAGTAGGCGGGATAGGCCTTCTTGACGCGCTCGCGGTGGCTCATGCGCACATGGTCCGGGCTGTCGATCACGCCCATGGTGCACAGTTCGCGCGCCGCCAGAGCGACGCACGCCTCCTCGCTCATGTTCCAGAAATCGTCGCCCTCGTTGCAGAAATATTCCAGCCCGATCCACACGGTGTGCTCCGGGTCCTCCACCATGTAGGGCGACCAGTTGTTGAAAATCTGGATGCGGCCCAGCTTCACATTGGTGTCCTGCACATAGATCCAGCAGTCGGGCACGATGTCGCCCAGCGTCTTGTGGGCGGTTTCGTTTTTGAGGTTCAGCCGGTCCACCAAAAGGCCCACCGTCACAAAGTCTCGGTAGGGCAGGCCCGCCGCCACCCGCGCCACGTCCGCGGGCACGTCGTTCATGCCGGCCACCAGGTCTTTTACCGGCATGGAGGAGAAGAACACATCCGCCTCCGCCTCATGCTCGCCGCTCTCGTCCCGGTAGCGCAGGCTCCTGACGCGCCCGGCCTCCGTGGTCAAGCCCAGGGCCTCCGCACCCAGCAGAATCTTTCCGCCCATCTTCTCCACCTCGGCGGCCACGGT
>USFL01000318.1 GCA_900553905.1 uncultured Eubacteriales bacterium
GTATGAAAACCCGCGCGAGCTGGGCAGCGACCGCATCGCCAACGCCGTGGCCGCGCAGGCGGAATACGGCGGGCCGTGCATCTTCATCGACTTTGGCACGGCGACCACGTTCGGCGCCATCGACCACCTGGGGGCGTTCGCGGGCGGATGTATCTGTCCGGGCCTGAAGCTGACCAGTGAGGCGCTGGTCAGCGGCACGGCCAAGCTGCCCCGCTTTGAGCTGGTCAAGCCCGATCATGTGATCAGCCGCACCACGGTGACCAACCTCCAGGCAGGCGTCATCTACGGTTACATCGGCCAGGTGAATTACCTGGTGCAGCGCTTCCGCAAGGAACTCGGCGCGCCGGACGCGCTGGTGGTGGCAACGGGCGGCATGGCCCGCCTGGTGGCCGACGAGGTCGGCACCATCGACAAGCTGGACGGCATCCTCACCCTCAAGGGGCTGCGCCTGATCTATGAACGCAACCGCTGACGCGGGAAAGGATGATTGAACCATGGAGAGAACCATTACCATCGGCTTTCTGGGCTGCGGCAACGTGGGCGGGGGCGTGTGGAAGCTGCTCAATGGCTTTGCCGACGACATCGCGCACCGCACGGGCCTTCGCTTTTCGGTCAAAAGGGTGCTGGTGCGCTCCCTCAACAAGAAGCGCGATATCGACTTTCCCGACGGCGTTCTGACCGACCGCGTGGAGGATGTGCTGGACGATCCCGAAATCTCCATCGTGCTGGAGTTCCTGGGCGGTGAGGAGCCCGCCCACCGGTGGATCAGCCAGGCGCTGGAGCGCGGCAAAACCGTGGTCACGGCCAATAAGGTCGCCTTTGCCCTGCACTGGCACGAGCTGCAGAAGGCCGCCAAGCAGAGCGGCGCGGGCCTGTATTACGAGGCGGCGGTGTGCGGGGCCATCCCCATCATCCACACGTTGGAGGAAAGCCTGCAGGCCAACCGCATCAGCTACATCTACGGCATTGTCAACGGCACCACCAACTACATCCTCACCCGCATGAGCAAGGAAGGCGCGGAATACGCCGATGTCCTGGCCGACGCCCAGCGCCTGGGCCTGGCCGAACCGGATCCCGCCAGCGACGTCGAGGGGCTGGATGCTGCTTACAAGCTCAGCATTCTGGCCAGCCTCGCCTTCCATGGACGCGTTCCGTTTGAAAATGTGTACGTGGAGGGCATTACCCAGGTGCAGGCCGAGGACATCCGCTGCGGGCAGGAGCTGGGCTACACGCTCAAGCTCCTGGCCATCGCCAAGCGCGACGGGCTTTCTGTGGAAACCCGCGTGCATCCCACCTTCATCCGCAACGACCATCCTCTGGCCAACATCTCCGGCGCGTTCAACGCGGTGTTCCTCCAGGGCCATGCCTGCGGGGAGATGATGTTCATGGGCCGCGGCGCGGGCGATCTGCCCACAGCCAGCGCCATTGTGAGCGATCTGGTGCGTGCCGCCTCGGCGCAGAAGCACCTCTACCCCACCTTTGACAACGAGCTGCACCCCGCCGTATCCCTGAAGAACAACACCGACTGGCGCTGCGCCTTCTATACCCGGATGCTTGCCAAGGACGAGCCCGGCGTGCTCAGCCGCATCGCGCAGACCTTCGCCGACCATGGCGTGAGCATCGCGGCCATGCAGCAAAAGGGCGAGCAGCGCGACGGGCGGGTCACGGTAGTGTTTATCACCCACCAGGCCAGCGAGCGCGACATGCAGAAAGCCATTCTCGAAATCCGGCCGGAGACGGCCACGGTGGAGAGCCTGCTGCGCGTGGAATGATACACCGCCAAAAAACCGTTCGGAGAGGTTTGGAGGGTCCGCGGGCCCGCAAAAATGCATTCGTATCGCCCTGCTTTGCCGGGCGGAGAGTTTAAGGGGGAAGGCACGTCTGTGCCTTCCCTCCCTCTGTATGGCGCTGATGCTGCGGCTGCGCGTTTCCTCACCGGTACCACAAGAAGCTGCGCTGGTCAGTAGCCCAGCGCTTCCTCCACGAAGATCACCGTCATGTGCCGGTTGCGCGGCACGCGGTCCACCGCCAGCGTCAGGCGGCAGATGCTGTTTTCGCACTCGTCGCCCCCGCAGTTGCCGGTGCGCGCGCAGGGCGTGTCGATGCCCAAGCGGCGCGTGTTCTGCGGGCAGGCCGTCTTTTTGATGCGGGCCACGGCGGTGTTGATGCCGCCGTCCACCACCTTGGAATGGCTGATCACAAAATAGACCTGTTCGGGGCCGTCACACACCGCCCCCACACGGTTGCCGATGCCGTCCACCAGCACCAGCTTGCCCTTGCGCGTGACGGCGTTGGCCGAGCTGAGGTATACATCCGCCTTGCGGCTGTTCTCGCGGATCATCGGCACGTCCTCGGGCTTGGCGCCCCAGCTGGTGTACACCTTGCATCCCTTTTCCTCCAGCGCGGCAAGCACGCCGGTATCGCGCACGCTGACCGATCCGCCCACGCCCACCGACTGTCCCGCGTCAATATGGGCCAGCAGATAGTCGCGCGCCTCGGCAGCGGTGCGCACCTCAATCACCTCAAAGCCGTTTTTCTTCATTCCCTGAACCGCCTGCTCAAGCAATGCGTCCATCGCCGATCCTCTCCCTCCGTATCAAGAATATGATGATGGCTTCAGTATATCACAGCGGAAGGCGGCGCGCAAACGATATCTTTGTTCAGGCGGTAAGGTCCAGGCGCAGCTTGTCGGCCAGCATGGCGATAAATTCGCCGTTGGTGGGCTTGTCCTCCGGGGTGCAGACGCGGCAGCCCAGCACGCGGTTGAGCGTATCCACCCTGCCGCGGTTCCACGCGACCTCAATCGCGTGGCGGATGGCGCGCTCGACCTTGCTGGCGGTGGTGCCGAACTGACGGGCGATGCTGGGATAGAGCTCCTTGGTGATGCGGTTGATGCGGTCGGGCTGCTCGATCACCAT
>USFL01000319.1 GCA_900553905.1 uncultured Eubacteriales bacterium
GAAACCCATGAGCGCGGATAGCCTGCTTCGGCCGGATGCGGCGCGGTCCATGCCTCTTACGGAAAGGATCGCTGCGCCAGCTGCGGCGAACGGCTCGCCTCTGATGCATCCGCCTACGTTCGCGCCCAGACGAGTCCCGGTGCGTCAGGCTTCGCCGGAACCGGCCGACGAGCTGGACCGCTTGTGGGAAAACCTGGCCTGGCTGCAAGAGGACATGCCTGCCGATCCGGAGGATGAGGACGACGGAGAGGACGCCGTGCCCACGGACCAGATGCCCGTGCCTGCGCCGGTGCCGCTGGAACCGGTTTTGACTGCCCGGAGCGGCGGCCGCACGCGCTGGGTGTGGGTGGGCGCGCTGACGGCGTTGGCCGCGATGGGATGTGCGCTGTGGTGGCTGGACGGATTGCTGTTTTGAAGAAAGGAACCCGACGCCTGGAAAATGGGCGTCGGGTTTTTCTGATCCGTCAAAGGGGATAGACAAGCGGAAGATAATACGATATAATGTATATCGACGATTTCAAAGAAACACGAAGCAATACAACCTACTTATGAAGGATCGGGAGGCATGAAAAATGGAGAAGATGAAGGTACTGGCGCCACTGGACCCGGCGTTTGAGCCCATCTACCGGGGGCTTGAGGCCTTTGCCGCGCGGGCGGCGGAGGGGCCTGAAATCCGCATTGCCGTGGAACGCAACGACGGCCTGGTGGCTACGCATGATATGCGCATCCTTCCGGAGGGCGAGGACGACGCGCTGAGCCTGCGCATGGTGGAACGCATGGTCAAGAGCATGCTGTGGGTATACGGCGGCTTCCGCGTGACCATCGCGGGCAGCAAAGCCGTATACGAGGGTGTGAAGGCGCAGTACTGCGAGGGTGGCGCGCGCGCCTTTGACGCGAATTTCATGGCGCACGTTTATGAGCATCCCTTTGAGGTATGCTATGCCGCCACGCCCGCCGAGGCCCCGGCCCGCAAGGACGCCTCCGCGCCCATCGGCCGCCACCTGGACGGCTGCCGCATCGGCTTTGATGCGGGCGGAAGCGACCGCAAAGTATCCGCCGTCATCAACGGCGAAAGCGTCTACAGCGAGGAGGTCGTCTGGTTCCCCAAGACCCAGTCCGACCCGGCCTATCACTTTGACGGCATCGTTAGCGCCATGAAGACCGCCGCCTCCAAGATGCCCCGCGTGGACGCCATCGGCGTGAGCAGCGCGGGCGTGTACATCAACAACCACACCATGAGCGCCTCGCTGTTCCTCAAGGTGGGACCGGAGGACTACGAGAAGTATGTCAAGGACATCTATATCCGCGCCGCGAAGGAAATCGGCGACGTGCCGCTGACCGTATGCAACGACGGCGACGTGACCGCGCTGGCCGGCGCCATGAGCCTTGGCGAGGACGGCATTCTGGGCATCGCCATGGGCACCAGCGAGGCCGGCGGCTATGTGGACATGAAGGGCAACATCACTGGCTGGCTCAACGAGCTGGCCTTCGTGCCCTGCGATCTGGCCCCCGGCGCCATGGTGGACGAATGGAGCGGCGACATCGGCTGCGGCGTGAAGTATTTCTCGCAGGATGCGGTCATCAAGCTCGCGCCCGCCGCGGGCATCGAGCTCGACCCCGCCCTCAGCCCCGCCGAAAAGCTCAAGGTGGTGCAGGCCAAAATGGAGCAGGGCGACGCGGGCGCGCGCGCCATCTATGAGACGATCGGCGTGTACCTGGGCTATACGCTGGCGTTCTACGCCATGTTCTATGATATCAACCATGTGCTGCTCATGGGCCGCGTCACCAGCGGCGAAGGCGGCGACCTGGTGCTGGGCAAGGCGCAGGAGGTACTCCGCGCCGAATACCCCGAGCTGAAGATGCAGGTCAACCTGCCCGACGAAAAGAGCCGGCGCGTGGGTCAAAGCGTGGCGGCCGCCAGCCTGCCTCAGATCGGTTAATCATGCGCTTTCCTTCCCCGGTCCCACCGCGGGCCGGGGCCTTTTGGGCTGCGCCTGATTGTGCGCACGCACACAAGGTGCTATAATACCCATGGTATGAACATGCACAAAAAGCATCATTACAATAGGAAACAGCCCGGATGCCGCCCGCACGGAGCAACGGTTTGTCTGATTCGGCAAGCCTGCCGCCGCGCGTGAAGCAGCACGATCAACACAGGAAGGAGGATGCCCCATGCTGATGACCCCCTGGGGAGAACACCTGGACGAAAACTGCATCCTCACCGAATATCCCCGCCCGCAGATGCGGCGGGACAGCTACCTCAACCTCAACGGCCGCTGGGAATACGCCATCACCGACAGTGATGAATTACCCCGGCGCTGGGATGGGACCATTCTGGTGCCCTTTTCGCCAGAAAGCGCCCTGAGCGGCGTGGGCCGTTCGCTCCAGCCGGGGCAGACGCTATGGTACCGCCGCGAGGTGATCGTGCCGCAGGGCTTCATCCCGGCGGATGGGCGGCTGCTGCTACATTTCGGCGCGGTCGATCAGGAGGCCGCCGTGTATTGGAACGGCAGGCTGCTGGGCCGGCACATGGGGGGCTACAACGCGTTTACGCTGGACGCGACGGATGCGCTCGGCCCGTGCAACAGCCTCGTGGTGCGCGTGCATGATGATACGGACGCGAGCTTCCACAGCCGGGGAAAGCAGAAAACCCGACGCGGCGGGATCTGGTATACGCCACAAAGCGGCATCTGGCAGACGGTGTGGATGGAGGCTGTGCCCCGGCACTATATCGAGAGCCTGCGCATCGTGCCGCTGTTTGACCAGTCGGCGGTGGAGGTGATGGTTCGCTGTTCGCAGCCCCTGCAATGCGAAGCGACCGTGGATGGCCGTACCGTGCCCTTCACCAGCGGCGAGCCGGCGCGCATCCCCATGCCGGATTTTCGCGCCTGGAGTCCGGAGGACC
>USFL01000320.1 GCA_900553905.1 uncultured Eubacteriales bacterium
ACTTCGACACATGGCTCATGCGCATTCTGATGCGGGAATGTGTCAACATCCAGCGCAGGCAAAAACGCATGGTGCCCGTGGAGAGCGTGCCGGAGAGCCCTGCCACCGACGGGAATATCGCCGCCTTGCGCGACGCGCTGGACGCCCTGCCCCCAAAGCTGCGGACCGTGACGGTCCTGCACTACATGGAGGGGTACGACGTTTCGGAGCTTTCCAGGCTGTTGAGAATTCCCAGGGGAACCGTCACCTCCCGGCTGCACATGGCCCGTGGACGCCTGCGGGAGCTTTTAAAGGAGGATATCGAATGAAACAATCCGAGTGGCGGCGCGCATATGAACCGGACCCCGTCCGGTTGGAGGCGCGCGTGAGGCATACGCTCAAAAATCTTGATGCGGCTCCGGCCGCGCGGCCGCGCATGCTGCGCACGGCGCTGATTGCGGCGCTGGTGCTGGCGCTCCTGGGCGGCATTGCGCTGGCGGTGTATGAGAGCCGCACGGCCGACCTGGCGGGGTGGTTTGGCGGCGAGGAGAGAAAGGAAGAACTGCTTTCGGGCGACATCGCGCCCTCGGGCGAGAGCACACGGCTGGGCGATGTGATCTATACGCTGGATGACGTGATCTACAAGGACGGCACGATCTACGGCAGCGGGGTCATCCGCGCGGCGGAGGGCGCCAACATCGTGCTGATTGACGAAAATTCGGGCATTCATGAGCCCGCGGGCTATCCCCTGCACTACGGCAAGGAGTACACCGTGCCCGACGGCGCGCCCAGCTACGCCGAGCTGGCGAAGGAGCGGGGAGCCAGGCTCATCCTGGCCAAATGCGTGGCGGACGGCGTGCTGGATGAAAACGGCGAGCCGGACAGCGTCGGCTACGACCAGATCCCCCAGCCGGACGGAACGATTCGCTTCTATTTCGAGTTCGCGGGCCGCGAGGGCGGCATCGAGCGCGCAGAGAGCTATGACGTGATCCTCTCCATCGCCAACTGGGAGGTCACGCCCGATGGCGAATGGCTGCGCGAGGACCCCGACAACACCTGGCTCAAGGACGAATGGGTCGTGACGGTCACGCCCGATAGGAAAGGAGATGCCCAATGAAAAAACGTGGACTTTGCATCGCGCTGTGCCTGTGCCTGCTGACGGGCGCCCTGCCTGCGCTGGCGCAGGACGGCGGCGCGCTGCGCGTGCTCAATGACGGCTGGTTCGTCAGCGAGGATTATCTGGCGCAGTACCCGGACCGAAGCCTGGAACTGATCCCCGCCGAGTATCTTGACAACGGCATCGACACCAACCTCCGGGAGCTGCTCTTCACCACCGATTGGGACGTGGCCCGCATCACGACGGACGAGTTCACCCTTCGGGAGCTGGATGAGGCTGGACTGCTCATGGACCTGACGGAGCTGTTCGGGGAGGAGAAGCTCTATCCCGCCGTGCGAGAGGCGGTCACGGTGGACGACCGCATGATGGGCGTGCCCACGATGGGCTGGTATATGGGCGCACGTTACAGCATGCAATGGCTGGATGGGGACCCCTACGGCCTGGGGGAAAAGCTGGGGCTTACGGAGGCGGACGAGCCGCATACCTACGCGGAGCTCTACGCCCTTGCGCAGAAGTACTTTGCGCTGGAGACGGAAACGCGGCGCGGCACCCTCTTTTTCGATGGCATGCTGAATGGTCAGGCAGGCGTTCTGCTGCTTTCGAGCTTCATTCAGCAATATGCCGGGGAGTTTGCGGACGCAGAGGGAAACGTCGATTATGATACCGACGCCTTCCGCGACGGGGTCCGGCAGATCGAGGAACTGACGGCGCTGCTTGGCGACAACCTCAAGCCCCTCTACAACGAGGGCTCCACCACGCTGTACATGCTGGTCAGCGACGCGGCCAACCACCCGCTGGGGAACGAGACGCTGTTTTCCGTCGGGACGGAGCGAAAGGTGCCCATGCGGCTGGAGGTCTGGGTCATGAACGCCCGGACCGGCAAAGTCGGCGAGGCCGCCGACTACATCCGCGCGGCCATGGCGCGCACCGCCCCGGAATTTGCCCCGGCGCTGTACGAGGAATATGACTATACTGCCCTGCTGCGCGCCAGCCTCGACCGCGACATCGAGGCCCAGAAGGAGCAAAACGAGGCCCAGAGCGTGATCGACGAGCTCATCCGCCTGCGCGACGCCGGGGAAGCCGAGGGGCGCTACTACAGCCGGGAACAGCTCGAACGCTACCGCACGGAGGTCGCCCCCTACCTGATCTTCCCGAAATGCGGGTATGTGGGCGGCTGGACGCCCGCAAGCAGCTACATGAAAGGCAAGCTGGACATGGACGGGCTGATCGCGGAGCTGAACAACCGGTGAACGAAACACCGCGCATGCCTTTGGGGGCGCGCTTCGGAAGCGGAGCGCGTCCCTTTTTTCGCGCCACGCGCGCTTGTGTGAAATCCATGTGAGAAATCCGCCAAATCGCTTTTGTGGCGCAGTCTCCCCGTGTATAATGTAACACACAAAAATAGCCGGGAGAGTGAAAGACGATGAGACGAATGGTAAGCGTGATACTCACCGTGGCGTTCATGCTGGGCGCCTTTGCCGCGTCCGCTGAGGGGACCGGGGCGCTGGACGCCTTCACCGCCCTGACCGGACAGCAGGCCCAGATCAACGACCCGGGAAAGACCAACGCCGAGTACCTTGCGGATATCATGGCGGGCGTTTACGCTGCAAAGCCCGCGGATACCACGGCAGCCGCCGCGATGGCCCCCGCGTTGCCGTATCTTTCGGGTATCAGCACGCGTGATATCGCCGCTTTTGCCTCGGCAAACCAGTATCCCGTGCGTCAGGTGCGCAACGCGTACTACAAGGCGCTGGCCAACGTGTTTCACGCGGAGGTGCTGTGCAACCCCGCATCCGAGGAGCAGTACC
>USFL01000321.1 GCA_900553905.1 uncultured Eubacteriales bacterium
AGCATTTCTTGTGAGCGTTGCGAGCGCCTGAAAGGCGCAAGAAACGCGGCTCTCCTCAAAATCAGGGGGTTTTTCAACGGTCTGCGGCCCGGCGTTACGCCGGGCCGTTGCATTTGCCGCATACGCTCTGTACGTCCAGACAGAGCACGCACACGCCGGGGAGCATATCGGGCGTGAAGGTAAAATTCCTGCCTGTCTGCCGCCGCATCAGACAGGTCAGCGCCTCGCAGGCCTCCTGCGAGCTTTCCACCACGCGCAGTATGCCCGCGCCCGTTATGCTCCGGAATGCACAGGTATAGCCGCAGGCGCTTTCCGCCCCGATGACCTCATAGTCCGCATCCATCTCGAAGGCGGCGCGCGGGTCCCGGCGGAGCGCGTCCAGCTTGCGGCCTTCGGCGGCGCAATGGAAATACAGCTTGAGCCCGCCCTCATCCCACCGGTAGCCATAGCTCATCGGCACGATGTAGGGGCCTTCCTCATCCCAAAGGGCCAGGCGGCATACCTGGCAGCGGTCCAGAATGGCCCGGATGCCGGCCTCATCGGCAACCTGGCGGTCAGCGTGGCGCATGGGCCTCATGTCTCTTCCTCCCCGTCGGTCAGCGCTTCGGTCTGCGCATCCTCCACCGCCTCCACGCGGCGCAGGCGCTTTTCGATCGCGCGCGTTTTCACAAAGGCGCTGTCGATGCTGTCGGTGGCCTGCTGCAATTTTTCCTGCGTCTTTTTCAGCACCGTGGCAAAGCTGCCAAAATCCGCCTTGACGGCCCCCAGCAACTTCCACACCTCGGCGGACCGCTGTTCAATGGCCAGCGTGCGGAAGCCCATTTGCAGGCTGTTGAGCAGCGCCAGCAGCGTGCTTGGGCCCGCGATGAGCACCCGCTGCTCGCGCTGGATGGCCTCCACTGCGGATGCATGCTGCATCACCTCCGCATAAAGCCCTTCCAGCGGCAAAAACATCACCGCAAAATCCGTGGTGTGCGGCGGAGCGATGTACTTGCCAATGCGCCGCGCCTCGGTGCGCACGGCGGTCATCAGCGCCTTGCGCGCGGCCTCTACGGCCGGCTGGTCGCCATTTTGGGCGGCTTCGGCCAGACGCGCGTAATCCTCCTGAGGGAACTTGCTGTCGATGGGAAGATAGACCGGCGCGCCGCCTTCCTCGCGGCCCGGCAGACAGACGGCAAACTCCACCCGCTCGCTGGAGCCGGGCGAAACGGCCACGTTGCGCTGGTACTGCGTGTCGGTCAGGGCCTCTTCCAGCAGCGCGCCCAGCTGAATCTCGCCCCATACGCCGCGGGTTTTGACGTTGCCCAGCATGCGCTTGAGGTCGCCCACGCCACTGGCCAGGCTGTGCACCTCGCCCAGCGAGCGGTAGACCTGCTCCAAACGCTCGCTTACCTGCGAAAAGCTGGCGGTGAGGCGTTTTTCCAGCGTGGCGCTCAACTTTTCATCCACGGTCTGGCGCATTTCGTTCAGCTTCTGCGCGTTTTCCTCCCGCATCAGCCGCGCGCTTTCCGCCATCGTGGTGCGAAGCGTTTCCATGCGCGATTCGTTCTGGGCCATCGCGCGCGCCAGCGCGGCCTCCGAGCCCTGCATGCGCGCCTCGATGCGCTTGAGGCTCTCGTCGGCGATGCGCTGCATGCCCTGCTGGCGCAGGTCGAACGCCTGCGCGTTGTCGTAGCTCTGCCGGATGAGCGCGTTGACCTGCTCCGCCTGCGAACGACTCATCGCGCCAAACGTGCCGGAGAGATTTTCTCCCAGCTGACTGATCGCACGCAGAAGCTCCTCGCGCCTCTGATCACTCTGCTGGCCGAGCGAGCCTTCAGCTGCCTGCAATTCGCGCCGAAGCCCCTCGTCCAGGGCGGAGAACGCTGCGCGCGTAGCGCGCCGCCCCCGAAGCACGACGGCCAGCAGCACCGCCAGCAAAATGACGCACAAAAGCGCAAGTGCCAGGCAGATCGCGGCGGCAGGAGTTAGGTTGTTTAGGAAAGCCATGGGCTGTTCCGCCTTTCGTATCACAGATGAACGCCGCGCTTTAAGCGCGGCGCCAGACCGTTGACAAACCCTTGCGGGGAGGTTTGGGGGCCCGCGGCCCTCCAAAGTGGATTCGTATCGCCCGGCTTTGCCGGGCGGGGAGTTTGCGCCCTGGGCGCAAACATTTCTTAAGCTTCTGTCGGCAAAGGCCGCAGGCGGGCTTTTTTGAAAAGCTGACCCCGCGCTTTAAGCGCGGCGCTTTCGATCACATTTCCCGCCGTCCCTCCATGGCCTTGGAGAGAGTGATTTCATCCGCGTATTCCAGATCGCTGCCCACGGGCACGCCATGCGCAATGCGCGTGACCAAAACCCCCATGGGTTTGAGCAGCCGGGCGATATAGGAGGCCGTGGCTTCGCCCTCGATATCCGGGTTGGTGGCCAGAATGACCTCCTTGACCGTATGGTCCTTAAGGCGCGCCAACAGCTCCCGGATGCGGATATCCTCCGGGCCGATGCCGTCCATGGGGGAGAGGGTGCCGTGCAGCACGTGGTAGCTACCGTGGAAATCGTGCATGCGCTCGATGGCGGCCACGTCCCGCGGGTCACGCACCACGCAGATCTGCCCGTTGCGGCGGCGTTCGTCAGCGCAGATATCGCATAGCTCGCCGGTTGCATAGTTGCCGCACACGGCGCAGTAGCGAATGGCCTTGCGGCCCTGATAGAGGGCGCCGGCCAGCTCGCGCACATCCTCCAGCGGCATGCCGATGATGTGATACGCCAGCCGCTGCGCGCTTTTCTGACCGATACCCGGCAGGCGCGAAAGCTGCGCCACCATGCGGCCAATGGGCTCCAACTGCTGCGCCATGGCTTAGAACATGCCTCCCATGCCGGGGGCCAGCTTGGCCATTTCGGCAT
>USFL01000322.1 GCA_900553905.1 uncultured Eubacteriales bacterium
ATGGCTGCCTGCCGGTCAGTGACGGAGGCAAAGCGATGGCAACGGCTTTTTCCCCGCAGGAGCGCGAGCGCATCCGCGAAAGCCTGCTGGATGCGGCGCTGAAAAGCGCGGCATCCCAGGGTATGCGCCATGCCACGGTGGATGAGCTGGCGCGTGAGGCAGGCATCAGCAAGGGCGCGTTTTACCGCTTTTACCAGAGCAAGGAGCACCTGTTTTTGAGCATGCTGGAGCGCACCCATGAGGAAATGTACGGCAGCGCGGAAAAGGTGCTGGACGAGCGGACCGATCTTCCCCTGCGGGAGCGCACCATGCGGGCCATTCTGGAGGTGTTCCGCGTGGCGGAAACCTACAACCTGATTCCCTTTATCCGCGAAGAGGTGCCCCTGCTTTTGCGCCGGCTGCCGGACGACGTGGTCAACGCGCATTATATTACGGATGACGAGCGCATCAAGCGCCTGATCCTCAAGGCCGGGGCCCGGTTGACCACCAGCATGGAAACCGCCTGCATCACCGTGCGCATGCTCATGATGTCCATCTCCTTCCGCCAGGACGTGGGCGCGGGCTTTGAAGAGGCCCTGCGCCTGATGGTGGAGGGCGCATGCGACCGCGTGCTGGCATAAGAATAGCCCGGACGGTTTTCCGTCCGGGCTTTGAAACGCAGATCATCGAAAGCATGCAGCTTCGCGGCAGCGTCTGCGCTTTAGGAGAAACCGCGCAATGCTCAACATCTTCTTCAATCCATCTCACATCTTCACCGTGATGCGCCCCGCACACGGCCGGCACTTTTCAATCAAAAGCGCCTGCTGCGCGTTTCCCGGCCGTTTGCCTGGTCTGCGTTTCACCCATAGCTTGCCCCGGCGGAATGAAAATATTCCGCCTTTTTTCAACGCGCAGTCCTGTCAAAGGCAGGAAAAAAACATGCCGATCCAGAAAGTTAACAGACTAGGCTTTGCATGGAGGGCGGCAGATGATTTTCTGGGAGAATATGCGGGTGGACAGCGAAAGCTACCGGCTGGGCGAGGAACTGTTTCGCAGGGGAAGCGTATATCCCGCCCCGGAGCGGGAGGATGCGCTGTGCTACGACGTGGGTTCTACGCCGCCGCAAAGGGTGAGTCTGTTCGCCTCCGGCGCGGCGCAGTGCACCTGCGGCCAGGAGCAGGAACCCTGCTGCCACGTGGCGGCCGCCGTGCTGGCTGCGCGCGGGGACGGGCGGCTGCGCCGTTTCCGGCAGGAGAGCGAAATGCGCCTGGGCGAAAAGATGCTGGGCGTGTTGAGCCGCGCCATGCCGGGCGGCGAGACGGTGCGCCTGGCGCCGGTGCTTAGGCTGTATGGGGACGGCCGCGCGGCGCTGGGGCTGAACGTGGGGCAGGAGCGGCTTTACGCGGTTCGCAGCGTGGCGGATCTGCTGACCTGCTTCGCCCTGGGCGCGCCGCTGAAGATGTCCGCCAAATTCACCTACCGGCCCGATGTGATGCGCTTTTCCCGCGAGGATGAGCGCCTGCTCACGCTGCTTATGAACCACATTCCGCTCAGGGCGGAAACGCTTCGCCAGTGGGAGGAGGGCGGCGCGCCCGCCGAGGGACGGCTTCAGGGCCCGCCCACGGACGGGCGTTTCGTGCTGATGACCGGAGCGCTCCTGCACGGCGTGCTACGGTATTTTGAGAACCATTCCTTTTGGCTGCTGATCAATGAAGAAAAAATCATGCACGGCGATATACGCACGGTCGAGCTGCCCCTGTGCTTTGCGATCGCGCTTACGCCCACAGAATTGACCGTGCGCGCCGAGGGCGTGGAAAGCCTGCGGCTGGTCAGCCCGGATGCGCGCTACGTGCTCTGGGAGGGGCGCGTGACACATCTGCACAGCGCGCAGGCCAGGGTTTGCCGGCTGCTGTGCCAGGAGGGGCCGCAGTTCCGCTATCCCGCGCGCCAGGCGGAGGACACCCTGGCGACGCTTCTGCCCGCCCTGTCCGCCGTGGGTGCGGTCGCGCCCTCGCCCGAGCTGGCGCAGCGACTGGAAACCGCGCCCCTGAAAGCCGCCGCCTATCTGGACCTGATCGGGGGCAATGTGGAGGCGCGGGTGGAATTCCACTATGGGGATGCGGTTATCGATCCCTTTGCCGCCTCCCGCGGGGATCAGACCGCCCTGCCGGAGGGCGGACGCCTGCTGCTTCGGGACGGCCGCGCCGAGAGCGCGCTGCTGAACTTCTTTTCGGATGCGGGCTTCGTGGTGCGCGGCGGGCATATCGTGCTCAAGCGCTCCAAGGAGATCCTCAAGTTCTGCACCCAGGGTGTGACGGAGCTGGCCAGGCTGTGCGAGGTCTATGCCTCCACGGCGTTTGAGAAGGTCAAGCCCCGGCGTTTTGCGGCGCGCGCTTCCTTCCATATGCGCGGAGGGCGGCTGGTGTTTGAGCTGCTGGAGGAGGGCAAGCCCGTGCCGGAGCTCCTGCCGGTGATGCGCGCCATCGCCCAGCGGCAGCAGTATGTGCGGCTGAAAACAGGCGAATTTCTGGATGTACGCGACATGAGCGCCTTGGCTCCCGTGGTGCAGGAGCTGCTGGACGCCGCCTCCCTGGATGATCCCGGCGCTGGCGACGAAGCGCGGGAGATCAGCTTCGGCGCGTACCGCTCGGCCTACATGGTGAGCATGCTGCGCATGGCTGGCGCGGAGGTGGAGGCCGACGGCGGCGTGGAGAACGCCATCGGGGCGCTGGGCGGCGACGCGCAGGCGGATCTGGGCTATGTGCCCGGCCGCCTGCGGCGCAAGCTCACGCCCTATCAGCAGCGCGGCTGCGCGTGGGTGCTGTCGCTCTACGAGGCGCGCATGGGAGGCATTCTGGCCGACGAGATGGGCCTGGGCAAAACGGTGCAGATCATCGCGGCGC
>USFL01000323.1 GCA_900553905.1 uncultured Eubacteriales bacterium
ATCGGTACGGCGCTGTACCGCCGGGACTGAAGCATTCGCCATAGGGGGTTCGTTGAGTTGGGAATCTTTCGAAGGATCGGGGACTGGCTGACGGAAAAGAGCGAACGGTTCATCCGTGGCGAGTCGGATGGCACGGGCGGATATTACGCCTCGCCGGAAGCCGAGCAGGCTTATGGCGGCATGGGGATGGGCCAGGAGCCCGTGCAGGATGGCATGGAGGGCGAAGAAGCGCCCCGCAGGCAGCCGCTGGACCCCTTTGGCCATGGCGAGGGCGAATACGGCGGCCGTGTGCCCTATCGCAGCCGGTATGACCTGGAGCGGGAGCGCGAGGCCCAGCAGGCTGCCGCCCAGCCGCAGATGCCGCCACAGCAGCAGGTTCCTGTGCAGCCTGCCTTCGGCCAGCAGCAGGGCTATGCGCAGCCTCAGGGCTACGCGCGGCAGCAGGGATATTCCCAGCAACAGATGGGCTATGACCGTGCGCCCCAGCAGTCCCAACAGCAGGGTTATGGCCAGCAGATGAGCAACGTGGTCCCCTTTCCGGGCATGCAGCGTGCGGCGGACGGCTCCGTGTACGCCCATGTGGAGTACATCGTGCTGCTGCGCAGCCGCAACGAGTGCAAGGACGTCATCGCCTACATCAAGACCAACGCTTCCGTGTTTTTGAACATGGAGTTCATCGCAAGCGACAGCGAGCGCCAGCGCTGCGTGGACATGCTCAGCGGCGCCGCCTATACGTTGGGCTGTGCGCTCAACAAGATTTCTCCGCGCGGTATCTATCTGATTTCCTCACCCTCCGTGCGTGTGGTGCTGGACCCTGCCATGCAGAAGTTCACCGCCGCGCCGGAGGCGCAGGGCTATGCCCGCCAGCACTATGAGGGCGACGGCTACCGCTACGGTTACCAGCAGACCGCCGAGCCGGAGGCCCAGCAGCCTGTGATGGGCTTTTCCTCCGGTTCGCCCACCACGCGCTTTCAGGCGCAGGGGACCCAGCGAATGCCCGCCAGCTTCGGCAGCATGATGGCGGGCGGCGCCACGGGCGCATACGCCGCCGTGGGCGGGGCGACGGGCCGCTACGCCGCCATGCAGCAGTAAGGAGGACGCACCAATGATAGCCACCCTGCTGGGCATCGTCGCCTGGCTGCTCCGGCTCGCCAATACGGCGCTGCTGATCTATTGCATCATGAGCTTCGTCATGCCGGGCAGCGATTTGATGCGCAAAGTCTCCGCCTATGTCGAGCCCGTGCTGCGCCCCTTTCGCCAGCTGCTCTACCGCTATTTCCCCAGGCTACGCACGCTTCCCGTGGACTTTTCCCCGCTGGCGGTATGGCTTGCGATCGATGTGGTTACCTTGCTTTTGAACCTGCTCAGGCGCGCGGTGATCTGATGCGCGGGGAGGAGGATGCGGCGCTCGTTGCGCGTCGTCTGGACGAGCTCGCGGCGCGTGCGGAACGCGTCGGACAGCCATGCTTCACCGGTTTTCTTACGCCGCCCGAAGCGGATATGGCGGTGGCCTCGGCCCGGCGGCGGGGCGTTGAAGCGCGGCTGGAAGGCGGCTACGAGGACGCGGAGCGGCGCATGGCCTGCTTTCTTGCGCCGGACGGATGGGAGGAACCCTTTCCCATCACGGCGCTGGAGCTGACCTGGCCGCACCAGACCGCTCCCGGCCATCGAGACGTGCTGGGGAGCGTGCTGGGACTGGGGATTCGCCGCGCGTGCGTGGGGGATATCGTGGTCCTGGCCGACCGGGCCTATCTGTTTTTGGAAAGCCAGCTGGCGGAGCATGTGGCGCTGTCGCTGACCTCGGCAGGGCGCGTGCAGATCAGGGCGCGTGTGCTGGAAACCTGGCCTGAAGTCGAGCCTCCACAGGGCGTGGAGGTGCGCGATACGGTGTCGAGCCTCCGGCTGGATGCGGTGGTCAGCGGAGGATTCGGACTCTCGCGCGCTGCGGCGGCCGATTTGATCGCCGCGGGGCATGTGAAGTTGAGGCATCTGCCCACCCAGCGCCCTAACGCGCGCGTGGGCGAGGGCGATGCGATTTCTGTGCGCGGCTATGGCCGCCTGATGATCGACCAGGTGGGAGCGCCCACCAAGAAAGGCCGTCTGCCATTAAGGCTGATACGATACGGCGCGAGCCGGAAGCACTGAATCGGAGACGACGAAAGGAGAATGACCATGGCATTGACGATCGACGATATCTACGACAAAGAGTTTGCACTCAAGGGCGGCGGATACGACCGCAACGACGTGGACCAGTTTTTGGATGAGATCTGCGATGAAATGACCAACATGCAGGAGCGCATCGACCAGCTGGAAAGCGATTTGAGCAAGGCGCGCGCCGAGGCGGAGGCCGCCCGTCAGTCCGTCAAGCCCGCGCCCCAGCCCGTTGCCAAGGCCGAGCCCGCCGTGGCCAAGACCAGCCAAACGCTGGAGAGCATTCTGCTTAGCGCCCAGCGCCTGGCCGACGAAGCCGTGGAAAACGCCAACGCCAAGGCCGAAACCATCGTCAAGGAAGCGCAGGAAAAGGCCGGTAAGATCGTGGACGACGCCCAGACCGAGCGCGAGACCCTTTCCGCCGAGCTTGAGTCCATGCGCAAGGCCGCTGCGGAATATAAGGACGGCTTCCTGGCAATGGTCAACAAGTACAAGTCCATGCTGGAGGGCGAAGGCTTTTTCAAAAAGTAAGCCGAAGCAAAGCAAAATAACAGGCGCCGCCGGTTATCCGGCGGCGCTTCAGACCGTTGAAAAACCCCTGATTTTGGGGAAAGCCGCGTTTCTTGCGTGCTTCGGGCGCTCGCAACGCTCGCGAAAAATGCTGCGGCATAAGGCTTTGGGGCTCTGCCCCAAACCCCGGCAGGCGCGAAGGGAAGCGC
>USFL01000324.1 GCA_900553905.1 uncultured Eubacteriales bacterium
GGGGTCAAAGCCGCGCAGCACCAGCCGGGGCGTCTGAAGCAGCGGCGGCGCGGCGCTCAAGCTGATTTTCCGCTTTCCAAACAGCTTCATGTCCCGTCCCCTTCTCCTCCTCCGGGCATGTCGTCCTCGTCCGCCGATTTCTCTCCAAAGCCCGCGCGGTTGATATCGCTGTCGTCCATGCCCATCTGTCTAAGCCGGTCGCGCATCTGACGCCGGGCCCGGTTCATGCCGTCCTCGCTGGCGACGGTCAGGAAAAAGGAGGCGCACGCGGCGTTCATATACGCTGAAATGGCCACCTGCATGAACTGCGCAGCCACCAGCGCGATCACCACGCCAAAGCTCATCAGAAACATCTGCGCCACGTTGGCCAGCAGCGACCAGCCGATGAAGCTGATGATGAGCGAAAAGTATGCCAGCTTCATCTCCTTCATGGCGTGCTTGCTCTTTTCGATGGCCTCGGACGCGCTGATGGAGGGGTCCTGCGCCATGAAATAGGGCGCCATGCTGTAACGGATCGCCGCCAGCACGCCAGGCACCACCAGTAGCAGCGACCACAGGAAGATGCGCACGCCCATCTGCACGTATAGCCACAGGGCCTTGGGCCATATGCGCATGCGGCCCAGCAGGCCCTCGCGCACGCCGCTGTCCCGGCCGGCGAGGAGGTTGAGGAAATAGCGGTCGCACCCCAGCATCAGCGCGGGGGACAAAAGCAGCGCCAGAAGATTGACCACGATCAGCCCCGCCCATTCCGCCCGGGTCACGGCGGTCAGCTCCTGCCAGAAGCGGTCGAGCAGGCCATAGCTGGCATAGACCACAGGGTCCGGCACCCAAAGCGCCTGCAAAACGCTGGAAACCGTAAGAAACACACCGGAGAAGAACGTGACCACCAGCGCGGGCTGCCAGTTGCCGCGCAGCGCCCGGCGCGCTTCCTGCTTAAAATAAAACGATCCCAGAACCATGCGCCGACCCTCCCTTGCGCCCGGTCATTCAAACAGGGCGTCCACAAATTCCCGGGCGTTGAAGGACTGCAAATCCTCGATGCCCTCGCCCACGCCCACGTACATCACCGGCACGCCCAGCTCCCTTACGATGGAGAAGGCGATGCCGCCCTTGGCCGTGCCGTCCAGCTTGGTCAGCACGATGCCGTTGATGCCCGCGGCCTCGCGGAAGGCGCGCGCCTGCGCCAGGCCGTTCTGGCCGGTGGTGGCGTCCACCACCAGGAGGCATCGCACCGTGGCCTCGGGATATTCGCGGTCGATGACGCGGCGCATCTTTTCCATCTCATCCATGAGGTTCTTTTTGTTGTGCAGGCGGCCCGCCGTATCGACGATGAGCAGGTCGGCGTTGCGGGCCTTGGCGGCCTGAATGCCGTCGAACACCACGCCGGCGGGGTCCGCGCCCTCCTTGTGGCGCACGATGGGGCAGCGCGCGCGGTCGGCCCAGACCTGCAGCTGCTCGGCGGCGGCGGCGCGGAAGGTATCGGCCGCGCAGAGGATGATCGTGCGGCCAAGCCCCTGAAAGCGCAGGGCGAGCTTGCCGATGGTGGTGGTCTTGCCCACGCCGTTGACGCCGACCATGAGCGTCACCATGGGCCAGTGCAGAGCGGGCTTTTCCACCTCCAGCATCTCCACCAGAATACCCTTGAGCGCCTCCTTGGCCTGGGGCGCATAGCGCAGGTGCTCCGCCCTGACGCGCTCGCGCAGGCGGTCGATGGCCTCGGTGGCGCAGGTCGCGCCCATATCGCTCAAGATCAGCGCGTCCAGCAGATCGTCGTAAAAATCCTCATCGATGGGGCGGTCGTCCTGAACGGCCGCCTCCATCGCCACGGACATATGTTCGCGGCTTTTGAACAGCCCCTCCCTGAGACGGGAAAACAGGCCCTTTTTTTCGGTCATGGCAAAGCGCCTCCCTTGCTTATTCGTAATCGGTCAGGTTCACGCTGACCATGCTGCTCACGCCGCGTTCCTCCATGGCTACGCCGAAAAGGGTGTCGCAGCGTTCCATGGTGCCCTTGCGGTGGGTGACGACGATGAACTGCGTGTCCTGGCTGAATTCCTTGAGGTAGTCGGCAAAATAGCTGATGTTGGCGTCGTCCAGCGCCGCCTCGATCTCGTCGAGGATGCAAAACGGCGTGGGCTTGAGCTTGAGCATGGCAAAGAGCAGAGCGATGGCCGTCAGCGCGCGCTCGCCGCCCGAAAACAGGCTGAGCAGCTGGCGCTTCTTGCCCGGCGGCTGCACGATGATGTCGATGCCGCAGCCCAGCGGGTCGGAGGGGTCGCTCATGCTGATTTCGCCCCGGCCGCCGCCAAACAGGCGGGTAAAGGTTTCGGAAAAATACGTTTGCAGCGTGGAAAACTGCTTGACGAACACCGTTTCCATCTGCTCCAGCAGCTGGGCGATCAGCGCGCCCAGGTCCTTCTTGGCGCGTTCGAGATCCGTGCGCTGCGCGCTGAGATCGGTGAAGCGCTCGTACATCTGCGCGTATTCCTCGATGGCGCCCACGTTGACCGATCCCATCTGGCGCACGCGGTCACGGATGCGGCGCGCCTCCTCGTCGGCGGCGTTTTCATCAAAGGGTGTGGGTAAGGGTTCGCCGTCCGGGGCGCTTTCCCCTGCCTCGCGCGCGTCATACTCCCTGAGGGCTTCCTCCGCCCCGGCATAGCTAAGCTCGTAGGTGTTCCACAGCCGGTCGTTGAGCTGGCTCAGGTCCGCGCGGATGCGTCCCAGCGTCAGCTCCTGGCGGTGCATGCGCTCGGTCTCGTGCGCGGACAGCTGCTGCGCCGCGTCGATATCCCCTTGCAGATCCCGCAGGTCGCGCTGCTGCGCGTCGCGGCGCTGCTCCATCTCGGCCACATGCGCGCGCG
>USFL01000325.1 GCA_900553905.1 uncultured Eubacteriales bacterium
GGCGGGTCAGCCGCCCGTTGCGCGCCACGGAGATGGTGCCGGTTTCCTCGCTGACGATCAGGGAGATGGCGTCGGTCGTTTCGGTCACGCCCAGAGCCGCCCGGTGGCGGGTGCCCAGCTCGCGGCTGATGCCCTTGCCCTCACTCAGGCTCAGGATGCAGGCGGCCGCCATGATGCGCGGCCCACGGATCACCACCGCGCCGTCGTGCAGGGGGGTGTTGGGCTCGAAGATGTTTTCCAGGAGCGCGGCGGAGATCTGCGAATTGAGCGAGGTGCCGGTCTCGATTACGTCCTTGAGGCCGATGCGCTGCTCGATCACGATCAACGCGCCCACGCGGCGGCGGCTGAGGGTGAGCAGGCAGCTGGTGATTTCGCTGACGATGTGGCCGCTTTCTTCCAGATCGGCGGATACGGCGGTTTTGTGGATGGCGCCGCGCCCCAGCTGCTCCAGCGCCTTGCGCAGCTCCGGCTGGAAAAGGATCACCAGCACCACGGTGCCGTTGTTGACGACGTTGAGCAGCACCCAGTTGAGCGCCGTCAGGCCCAGAAGATCGCTTACCCAGCTGGCCACCACCAGTGTGACCAGCCCCTTGAGAACGGCGCTGGCGCGCGTTTCCTTGGTGAGCATGAGCAGCTCGTAGAGCAAAAAGGCCACGATGAGGATGTCCAGCACGTCGGCGATGGTGGGGCGGTTGAACACGTTCCAAAGCACGGTCTGGATTTGTGCCCACAAGGTCTCCATCGGTTCCCCTCCCTGCCGCGATGAATGCGTATACTACCTCCTATTATACAACATGCTTCAAGCGGATTAAACCCCCTTCGGTCGTTTTTTTCCCTCTGCGGCGGCCGGCGGGGCAGTTGTTACAAGACGCTATCAAAGCGTTTGTACAAAGGCGCGGTTTTATGCTATACTAGGCCATAAGCGGGCAGAGGAGGCGGCTGTATGGCGGGAGAGCATGCCGGACACAGGCAGCGGATGAGGGAACGGTTCCTTTGCGGCGGCCTGGACGGCTTTGCGGACCATGAGGTGCTGGAGCTGATGTTGTTTTACGCCATTCCCCAGCGCAACGTAAATCCCCTGGCGCATCGTCTGCTGGACCGGTTCGGAACCCTGCATGCCGTGCTGGAAGCGCCCGTGGAAGAGCTGATGAAGGTCGAAGGCGTGGGCCGGCATACGGCGCTGCTGCTGAATCTTTTCAGCCATGCGGCCCGGCGGCTGGAGATGAGCCGGGAGGTTAAGGGAGAGCCCATTCAGACGCGGGGCATGGCGGAAAAGCACGCCGTGCGGCTGCTGCAAGGGCTTAAGACGGAGCATTTTTACGTCGCCTGCCTCGATGGGCAGATGCGCCTGATTGCGGATGAGCTCATTGCACGCGGGTCGATTGACGAGGTGCAGGCCTATCCGCGCCTGGTGGCGGAGGCGGTGCTCAGGCACAACGCGCATGCCGCGGTGCTGTGTCACAACCATCCGGGCGGTTCGCCCATTCCGTCCCAGCAGGATGTGGATGTCACCCGCCAGCTGGTGGCGCTGCTGACCTCGCTGGGCGTGGCGGTGGCGGACCATATCATCGTATCGGGCGGCGAGTCGCTGAGCATGGTGGCGTGCGGGCTGGTCACGCGTGAGAAGCGTGAGGACCGCCTGCTCACCCGTGTGGCCAGTTCGGACGGCGAAACGCGCATCCTCGCCAAGCTGATGAAAAAACGAAAGGAAACGCAAACGTAAGGCATGGACAAGACAGGGAAAAAAAGCCGCTGGGCGCTTAAGGCGCTGCTGGCGCTTGTGTGGCTGGCGGTGGCCGGCGTGGTGTGCTATGCCGCGCTGATCGGTCTGGTGTATTATTGGGAGGTCAACGTGCCTGAGGCAACGGATTACGACAGCATCATCGTGCTGGGGGCGCAGGTGCTGCCCTCCGGCGAGCCGTCGGTGCAGCTGCGCTGGCGGCTGGATAAGGCCAAGGAATATTATGAACTGAACCCTTGCTACATGGTGGTCACAGGCGGCCAGGGAGGGAAGGAACCCGCGCCGGAGGGCGACGTGATGCGCGCTGTGCTCATTGCGGAGGGCCTGAGCGAAGAGCATGTCATCAGCGACCCGCACAGCGCGGATACGAAGGAGAACATCCGCAACGCATGGGCGATTTTGCAGGAAAAGGGCTGTAAAAAGCCGTTGATCGTCACCAGCGATTATCATCTGCCGCGCGCGCTGGCCATCGCGCGTGACGCGGGGCTGGAGGCGCAGGGCGCGGGGAGCCCGTGCCGGTCCGAATGGAACTACTGGCTGAAAAATCATATGCGCGAGGCGTTGGCATGGGTGAAATACTGGGGCGTGAAATACCTGGGGCTGAAGCTGTGACCCTTGGCGAATGGGAACGGCTGCTGGCGGAAGGCATCGCCGGGCTCGGCGTGGAGACGGATGCCGCGGCGCCGGCGCGCCTTGCGCGCTATCACCGGCTGCTGTGCGAGTGGAACACCCGGATGAACCTGACCGGCGATACGGATTTTACGGTCGCGCTGTGCCGGCATTACCTGGATTCGCTGGCGCCCCTCCGCGTGGAAGGGCTGTTTGCGCGCGGCGCGCGGCTCATCGACGTGGGAAGCGGCGCGGGTTTTCCCGGCCTGCCGCTGGCCATCGTGCGGCCGGACCTGCGGGTGACGCTGCTGGATGCGCTTCAGAAGCGGATTTCCTTTCTTTCAGCGGTGGTGGAGGACCTGGGGTTGACCAACGTGCGCCTGGTGCATGCGCGGGCCGAGGATGGCGCGCGCGCGCCGGAGCACCGCGAGCGTTACGAGCTGGCCGTGGCGCGGGCGGTGGCTCCGCTGCCGGTGCTGTGCGAGCTGCTGTTGCCCTTTGT
>USFL01000326.1 GCA_900553905.1 uncultured Eubacteriales bacterium
CGGCAAAGCCGGGCGATACGAATCCACTTTGGAGGGCCTGCTGGCCCTCCAAGCCTCCCCAAATGGATTTGTCAACGGTCTGTGGGGCGCGGGTTTTACCCGCGCCCCTTGCCGTGTCCGAACGCGAATGCCGGACACGGGAACTCGGCGGAAGACCGTCGGGAAAAAGCTTCCGGACAACCAAAAACCGCCTCGCAGCCCCTCGGCCGCCCGGCGGTCTTTGATTTTCGGCATGCATCACGCGCCGGTATTGGCCTGCGGCTGGGACACCATCGCATTGCCGCCGCCGGTGATGGAGCTACCGATATCCAGCACCTGCGTCTGCAATTCTTCAAAGGTGATCTGGCCGTTGTTGAGACTCTCGCGCAGCTGATCAATTTTGTTCATGATGGCTTCGTCATCCGTTACGTGCACGGCAGTGATGGTCTTGTCCATGGCTTCCACGCGGGATTTGACCATTTCTACCAGTCGGTCGGTTAGGCCGCCCTGGTACTGGGCATCATACGATATGCCCACCAGCGCGATGTTGCCGGCGACCACGGCCTCGGCGTCATCCAGCTCGCTGAGCTTTTCCACCTCTTCGCTCACATCGTCGCTCAGGCGCCGCGCATCCTCCACGGTGTTGACGCCGGCCGGCTGCACCGTTACGGAGGGCATGGCGCTGGCCGTGGGCGACTGCGTGGCCTGCGGCGTTGCAGAGGGCATCACGCTGGCGCTGGGGGCGGGGCTGGGCAGGGTATCGGCATTGCTGGCGCAAGCGGAGAACAGCGCCAGGCCGAGCAGGGAGATTACCACAAGGGTCCAGGTTTTTTTCAATGCTGTTCGCCTCCTCGCGGCTATTGTGTGCAGGAGCGGGGAGGCGAATGTGCGACAACTCTTCCCAGCGGAAAGCGGTCAGCCCTGCCGGTCCAGCGAGCGGATGCGCCCGCAGATGAGGTTGGTTACGTCGCCCGCGAGCTGAATCAGACGCGGGTCGGTCAGCATTTCCAGGCGCTGGTCCATTCTGCCGGAAATGGCGCTGATCAAATAGGGCGAACCGGTGAGGGATTGCTCGATCAGCCCGAAGAGCGGGGCCTCCATGGCGTCGGTAAAGACACGGGCTGCACGGATGACGCCGCCGTCAACCTTGAGCTTGACTGTAACCTGTCCCCAGGGAAAGCGTTCCGATACGCTGAAGGTGGAGGCCATGGCCTCGGGATAAATCCATTTGGGATCGGAAAACCGCACCGTGAGCGCCGCGATGGACTGACCGTCCAGAATCCGCTCGTCCAGCCAGGCGGGCTGCGCGCCATAGGCGCGGGCAAAGGCCCAGTAAAGGGCCTGCTCCAGCTCGTCTGCGGAGACGGCGGGGTTCAGCGCACGCAGATTGATGGTATGCGCCGCCGTATCCGGCGGGTTGGGAGCGGCAAGGTCCCCGCCCCCGGCCGACAGGAATTGCGACATCTGGTCCAGGCCGGTATCCACATACAGCGTGCCGTGATGCAGCGCGGCAGAACCGGCCTTGAAATAGGCGTTGACGCTGAAGCGGCGGCCTGCGGCGAACAGATCGCCCCGCCCCATGGCTTGTGACTGAATGCCGAACGCGCCTACCGCCATGCCCAGAATGCTGAGCTGACGGGTGATGTCAAACGCTGTCTTGGGCAGTACAAAGCTGAAATTCAGCGCGCCCCGGTCCTGATAGACCGCTCCGCCACCGCTCAGCCGCCGGGCGATATGCCCGCCGGAACTCAAAAAGGGGTCCACCCGGCACTCATACAGCGGATTCTGACGCCGCCCGATGGAGATGCAGCGGTCATTCTGCCACATGTAGAGGATGGCCGTATCCTCCGGAAGCGTGTCCATCAGGTGCTTCTCGATGGCCAGGTTGCGATAGGGATCGCCGCCACGGGCGATCAGGCAGGCGGTACGTCGAATCATCTGCTTCCACGGCCTTTCTGAGGATGGTCATCCAAACGCTTTCAAAATACTTATATTTCGGCATGGGCAAAGGCTTTTCCTGCGTCGGGAAGCGGCTTCCTGGTTTCCGACAAAAAAGGCACGCGCAAGACGGACTGCGCGTGCCGCAGGGGGAGGGCGCCTGCCGCGCCGTTGAGGGAAAATCAGGTGAGGATCTTGCGGAAGTCGTTGCCGGGGCCCTGCTCGTCATAGACCAGAAACTCGCGGACCGTGAGGGATACCTGCTGGCCGGTCTCAACGTCCATGCTGTCGTAGGGATCGGCGATGACGCGCAACTCCTTGCCGCCGCCCAGATCCACGCGGCAGTCGTTGACGTCGCCCAGGTAGAAGTGGCTCTTGACCGTGCCGCTCAGCGTGCCCTGGCCCGCGGGGGCATACTTGACATGCTCGGGACGCACGCCCACGATGACGCGGCCCTTCTTGTCGCCCTCGTAGGGCAGGCGCTGGCCGCAGCCGTCCAGCTCGATGCAGTCGGCCTTGACCTCGCCGTCCAGGAATTCGATCTTGCCCACGAAGTCCGCCACAAAGGGATTGGCGGGGTGGGTGTAGATGTCGCGCGGCGCGCCAATCTGCTGGATGATGCCGCGGTTGATGACCACGATGCGGTCGCTCATGGCCATGGCCTCGGTCTGGTCGTGGGTGACGTAGAGAACCGTGATGCCGGATTCGCGCTGAATCTCCTTGATTTCAAAGCGCATGCTCTCGCGCAGCTTGGCGTCCAGGTTGGAAAGCGGCTCGTCCAGAAGCAGCAGGGCGGGCTCGGCCACCAGGGCGCGCGCCAGCGCCACGCGCTGCTGCTGGCCGCCGGAGAGCTGGCTGGGAATGCGCTGCGCATACTGCGTCAGGTGCACCATGGCAAGCACGCGATCCACCTTTTTCTGGATGGCGTCCTTAT
>USFL01000327.1 GCA_900553905.1 uncultured Eubacteriales bacterium
GGTTTTCCGCCGGGGGCACGTCCACGCCGCCCCAGCCGGTGGACAAAACCGCCCTGACGCCGCTCTCGCGCACGGCCTCGCGCACGATGTCCAGCGTCTCGGCCATGTCCCCGGCGTTCATGGAGCCAAAGCCGATGTACACCGGCTTTTCGCCCGCGGCGAGGAAGTCAGCCAGGGCCGGGTCGGGCTGATAGCTGCTCTCGCGGCGGTCCAGCCAGAAGCCCGTCATGTGGATGTTCTCCCCCCAGCGCGCGGGGCGCGGCATGATCAGCGGGCTGATGGCGTAGAGCACCGGGATGAGGTGCCCGCACAGCTCGTAGCTGGGGGCCGCCTCCAGCTTGCGCGGGCTCATGCCCCGCGACTGCCGCCAGTCGGAAAGGTAATATTTCTCCAGCGTGCTGATGAGCAGGTGGCCCAGCTGGTAGGTGGCCAGGTTCCACGCCTTGCCCACCCGCTGCCCCGGCGCGGACGCGATGGGCGCCTGCGGGTTGGGGTCGATGGGGAAATAATGCGTCTGGACATAGGGCACGCGGCGCATCTCCGCCAGGGACTGGAACACCTGCCCGAAATACGTGCCGATAATGGCCTGCGCGCCCTCCGTGGCGGCCTCCAGGTCGGCAAGGAACGGCTCGATGAACTCGCGCATGGTGTCGCGCACCTGCTTGAGAAACGCCACGCCATTGGCCCCGTTCATCAGATTGGCCATGAAGGTTTTCACGTCGCCGCTCACGGGCCTGAAGCCCAGCCCCTCGGCCTTCACCGAGGCTTCAAAGCTTGAAAAGGCGCAGATGGACACCTCGTGCCCCCGGCGCCTGAGCTCGCGCCCCAAAACCAGGTAGGGGCGCACGTCGCCGGTGGAGCCTATGCAGATCATCGTGATGCGCATGCCGGACGGGAACCTCCTTTCGGAAAAAAAGGGCGATTTCGCCTACACAGTATACCGCAGTTGCGCCGGAAAAGCAATGCGGCGCGCGCGCAGCGGCCGCCCGCCGCAAATTTTGCCGGGCATTGAAATTTGCCGCGCGGCATTGTATAATAAATGTCGAATACGGACAGGCATATGGAGGGAAACGAGTGTACAGACTGCTGATCGTCACCACGGACCAGGCTACGAAGGACATGCTGGCCGCCATGGAGGGCTGGGAGGCCCTCGGCGTCAAGCCGCCGCGCGTGCGCGAAACCGTGGAGGATGCCGTGGAGTGCATGAAAAAGCATCCCATCGATGCCATCGCCGTTGAGGATGCGCCCGCCTTCGCGCCGCTGGCGGATTATCTGGAACGGCAGGCGCCCGCCATGCCGGTGTTCGCCATCGAAAGCGACGCCCAAAAGCAGCTCGAAACGGTCCGCCAGGCCGTCAACCTGCTCACCCGCCTGCGCGCCGACGACTCCAACGACGAGTACGACCCCGCCTATATGATGGAAAAGCAGCGCTCCCGCTGGCTGCGCAAGGTCATCGCCGGGCTGGAGCCCACCGCGGAGGACATCCGGCGCGGCCTGCGCCTCTACCGCTGCGCCATGCGCCCCGGCGTGCCCTGTGTGCTCGCCCGCCTCGGCGTGCCCGAGGACGACGGCTTTATGACCGAGCGCTGGCACTACGGCGGTGAACGCCTCGAAACCGCGCTGCGCAACTTCTTCGGCCGCGAGCACGGCCATATGCTTTTGCGGGTGGCCGTCGTCTCCCCGCAGGAGGTGCGCGTGCTGTGCTACCCCCGCGACGAGCGCGAGGGCTTGAGCGAAAACGCCGCCTTCGAATACGTGCAGGAAACCATCGAGCAGATCGCCCGGTACCTGGGGCTGGCGCTTAAGGTGCTGGAGGTGCGCCGCATCGCCGGGCTGTGCGACTTCGCCGCCGAAAACGACGCGATCTGACCTATTGTTCCGGTTTGGGAAGGAGAGAATTCGCCAATGGGATTGTTTGATATGGTTCGCGGCCAGCTGATCGACGTCATCGAATGGACCGATGATTCGAGCGATACGTTGGTGCACAAATACGACATGAACGGCAAGGACATCATGATGGGCGCGCAGCTGACCGTGCGCGAGAGCCAGGCCGCCGTCTTTGTGGACGAGGGCCGCCTGGCCGACGTGTTCGGCCCCGGCCGCTACGAGCTGACCACCCGCAACCTGCCCGTGATGACCAGCCTGCGCGCGTGGAAGTTCGGCTTCAACTCGCCCTTCAAAAGCGACGTGTACTTCGTCTCCACCCGGCAGTTCATGGACCGCAAATGGGGCACCGCCAACCCCGTGATGATGCGCGACAGCGAGCTGGGCATGATCCGCATCCGCGCGTTCGGGTCCTTTGCCTTCCGCGTCAAGGACCCCGCCGCCTTCATGCGCGAGGTGTTCGGCACCAGCTCCCTCTTTACCGCCGAGGGCGTCGAGGGGCAGATTCGAAGCCTCGCCGTGAGCGCCCTGAGCGACGCCATCGCCGAGAGCGGCATCCCCGCGCTGGACCTGGCCGCCAGGTATGACGAGCTTTCCCGCCGCGCGCTGGATACCCTCGCCCCCCGCGTGGCGGGCCTGGGCCTTGAGCTGTGCGGCTTCGTGATTGAGAACATCAGCCTGCCCGAAGAGGTCGAAAAGGCCATCGACCGCCGTACCTCGATGGGCGTGGCGGGCGATCTGAACCGCTATGCGCAGTTCCAGGCCGCCGAAGCCATGCGCGAGGCCGCGTCCAACCCCGGCGGCATGGCCGGCATGGGCGTGGGCATGGGCGCGGGTGCTGCCGTGGGGCAGATGTTCGCGCAGAGCCTGAACGGCGCGGCGGCTGGAGTGGCTGGTGGCGCTGCTGGTGCGGCGGGCGTGGCTGGTGCTGCGGCTGTAGCGAAAACTCATAGCTGAATCGAAAA
>USFL01000328.1 GCA_900553905.1 uncultured Eubacteriales bacterium
CATAGCCGGGCACGCGCAGGCGCAGCGTGGCGGGCACCGCCTGCCGGCATTCCACGCGGATGGTGATTTCCCGCTGGAACACACCCGAAACCGCAGCGGTGAACCTGACCGGCACGCCGCCCAGGCGCGTGAGACAGCCGCCCGCCACCGGGAGCACATAGGCCAGCGTGTCGTCGTCCTGGCTCATCCACACACTGCGGCGAATGGCGTAAAGCGCGCGCAGCAGCGCCGAGACCTCCTCGGGTTCGGGGGGCTGGGCCAGGCAGCTCTCATCCCCTGCCAGGCGATTGGTGGGCGAGAGCGAACGCACGCCCTCGGGCGTCAGCAAATCGGGAAGCACATTCACCAGCAGCATTTCCAGCCGGTCGGCCATGGCGGCTTCGCCGGACTGACACAGCGCGTCAAAATACGCCTCCGCCTGCGCGCAGGCCGCGGGCAGCTCCACCGCGCGCGCGGGGTCGCGCCCCGCCAGAAACGGATCGGCCGAGAACGCGCCGCTTGGCATGCCGTGGTAGCGGGAAAGCGCGGTCAGCCCCGCCTTTCCCGCCGCGGCGTCGCGGCCCGAACCGCTGTACTGGGCGATCAGCGCGGTCATGGCCAGCGCGTCGGCCGTGCCCTTGCCGGTGGCAAAGCGCTGCATACGCGCGTAATACGCCTCCTCATCCGGCGTATGCGCACCGGTTTCGGGGCGGAACTCCCGTTGAAAGGGAAACATGTGCATCAGCCCGCTCACGTCCGGCAGGCGGGAACGCAGGCTTTCCATCAGGTTCAGCAAAAACGGCTGGCCCGTACGGCGGTACAGGTCCACCGCAAGCCGCAGCACATCTGCGCCGCACTGAAACAGCTTCTCCTCCGTCATCTCGCCCAGCGCGTCCAAAAAGGCGCGCATGCCGCCCAACACCCGCAGCATGGCCTGCTTGTCACGTTCCATGGAGGCCAGCATCGACGCCGCGCGCAGCAGCGCCGCAAAGCGCTCCGGCTCGCCGGGCAGCAGGCCCGCCGCCGCTTCCACATCCGGGAAGGGCGGGGTCTCCGTATATCCCCCCAGCTTGGTGGCCAGCGCCGCGTCCAGGGACGACATGCGGTTGAGATCCACCAGCCCAAGGGCCAGCTCGGTCAGCTGCTTTTGCAGGCCGTCGGCGTGTACGGCCGCGTCCGACAGCGGCACAAGCGCGGGGTCCACCAGGGGTGCGCGGCGGTAAGCGATTGCGGTAGGCATAGTTCCTCCTTATGGCATCGGCGGCATTTGCCGTTACTTTGCTCCATTCTACCCTATTATATAACAAAAATCCCACAGGTCAAGCAAAGTCCGCGCCCTTGCGCACCGCCCCGCCTGCGTGTATAATGGCTGTACGCTGCGAAGGAGGGACCCAAGCCATGGACCATGCCGCCCCCGGCCGCCTGTGGGTGCGCCTGATGAAACGCCATCGCGTGGAGCGCGACGCCACCGTGCCCTGCACGCGCGACGACCCCGAAGCCGCCCTGCGCGAGCTGCTGCCCAAGATGGATCTGAGCCAGCCGGTATGGCTTCCCCGCCACCGCGCCGACTGGGAGGAATATGCCCTGACGCGCTTCCTGCCGGAGCACTTTATGGAAGCCGTTCCCTTTGATTTCATGGAGATCAGCTATATTTTCCCGGAGGATGAAAAAAAGGCCGCCCGTCCGCGCGACCCTCGCTGGGACACCTAGCCGCGCGTGCATGCCCGCCGCCGCGCCGCCATATCCTTGGGCGGAGGTGATGGGATGACCAGCATTGACAAGGCCTTTTTCACCCTGGCGGACGAGATCCGCTCCCTGGATGAAAAAGAGCTGTACTACCGCATGCGCAAGAGCTTTGACGCCGTGCCGGAGTCGGCCAGGCGGGGGCTGATGACCTTCTTTTCCCAGTATCCCTACTGGGGCAAGCTGGATATCGACCGCGGAGAATATGAGGAAATCGCCCTCAAGCAGCAGGCGCTTTCCCAGCATATGGACGATTTCGCATGGCTCTACGGCCGTCTGGGGGATTACCGCTCCAAAAAAACCCTGTACGCGATCCTTAGCAACTGGTATCGGTATGATTTTATCTCCACGGCCCAGGCGAAGGAATACCTGTTCAGCAGCTATTTCGACCTGGACCTGCTTTCGTGTGGTGAAAACGAGGTGATCGTCGATCTGGGCGCCTATATCGGCGACACGGTGCTTTCGTATATCGAGCAGTACGGCGAGGACCGTTACAAAAAATTTTACTGCTATGAAATGACGCCCGAGACGTTTGAGCAGCTCAAGCGCAACCTGGCGGGATACCGCGACATCGATCTGCGCCAGAAGGGCGTGAGCGACGTGGAGGGGTTCATGTCGCTGACGGCCAACGCGGCCAGCTCCTCGGCTAACACCCTGTGCGACGAGGCGGGCGGCGAGATCCCCGTAACCACGCTGGATGCCGATATTCAGGAGCCCGTCACCCTCATCAAGGCCGATATCGAGGGCCATGAGCAGCGGGCGTTGCTTGGGGCCAAGGACCATATCCTCAACGACCATCCCAGGCTGCTGATATCGGTGTATCACAACAACGAGGACCTGTGGAAGATTCCCCGTATGATTCACGACTGGTGCGGCGATTACCGGTTTTATCTGAGGTTTCAAAGTTCGGTGATCTACCCCACGGAAATCACGCTCTTCGCGCTCTAGACCTGCCCGCGCCGAAAAAAAAGCTGCGCTGCGCGGGTCTATTCCGCCAGAAGCACAAGAAATGTTTGCGCCAAGAGGCGCAAACTTCCCGCCCGGCAAAGCCGGGCGATACGATTTCATTTTGGAGGACCTGCGGGCCCTC
>USFL01000329.1 GCA_900553905.1 uncultured Eubacteriales bacterium
AGACGTCGCCCTCTCAAGGCGAAATCAGGGGTTCGATTCCCCTTGGAGCTACCAGTGCGAAAGCGGATCTATCGGTTTGAACCGATAGGTCCGTTTCTCTATTTTCTATGTCCGCGCCGCCTGCGGACAGAACCAGCGCCTTTTTTGCCGGAGGCAAAGCGATGAACTTTTCCCTGAATCTCCCCACCTGGTTTCCCCTTGCGCCAAAGGTGCAGGCCGGAATGGCCGATGCGCCTGACGAGACGGACGCATCCCCGCGTTCCGCCGGCCTGGGGCCCATCACCGGCCGGGACCTGAGTGACCTCGGCAGCCTTGTCAAGCCCTTCGTGCGCGATCCGTTCAACCGCCTGCGCCCGCCTTTTTCGCGCGAGGCGGCCGAGCTGTCGCTGGAGCTGGCCAGCATGGCTTACACGCTGGATCTGGAACCGTGGACGGAGGCGGGGTGGAACGATTTTTCCATCCAGATCGACGATGACCTGCAGAGCGGCCTGACCCGCAGGAGCAGCGCGGACGGCGAGCGCATGCGCGCGCTGATCAATGCCCTCAAGGTGCGCCGCGCCAAGGCCGCCCTGCGCGAGCGCAACCCCGTGTCTCAGGTGATGAGCGCCCTGCGCCAGCGGGAGCGCAGCGATACCATCAAGGCCGTGTGCATGATGCATCCCCTGCCCGGGGGACAGTTTCTGCTGGCCATTGGCTTTATGGGCACCGGCAAGCGCTTTTACGACTGGATTTCCAACTTCCGCTTCACCACGGAGGAAGGGTTCCACAAGGGGTTTTATCAGCTGTGCACCTATTTTGAGCAGGGCGCGGAAAGCATCGTCTTTCCCGCCACGGCAAAGGCGCTGGGCCTGGAAAAGCTCACCCTGGGCGAGGTGCTTTCCGAGATGAAGAGCCTGAGCAGCCGCTTCCGCCTGTGGATGGCCGGTCACAGCCAGGGTGCGGCGGTCATGCAGGTGTTCTGCCACCGGCTGATGACCGACTGGGGCGTGCTTGCGCAGAATATGACGGGCTATGGCTTCGCTTCGCCCACTGTTGCCACGGGACGCCTGGTGCAGGACCCGGCCGCCTATCCGCTCTATCACATCCTCAACAGCGACGACATGGTGCCCCGCATGGGCGCGCTGCTGCACCTGGGGCTGTGCCTGGAATATCCGGCCGATGATGATTTCCGGGAGCGCTGCTATGATCTGAGCCCCCTGCCCGCCGATGTGGCGGCGCGTCTGGCGCTGGCCCCCTATCAGCGGGCCATGGTCAACACGCCCTCCATCCTTTTGTACAGCACGGCATTTCTGCAGTGCATGGCAGAGGAAAAGGGCGAGGAGGGCCTCAACAGCCTGCTGGACCGCAAGTGGGCGGTGCCTGCCGTGGACCGCATGCTCCAGGCAGCCGGAGGCAAGGCCATGAACCTGCTTGACCGCCTGGTTGAAAACGCACAGAACGGCCATGCCGCGCTCACCGGCCAACCCATGGATGAGCAGGCCCTTGCCGCCCTGCGGGACCGCATGCGGCCCGTGGTGCATGCCTTTCCCTTCCGGCGGCTGATGGGAGCCGTGCTGGCTTACTGCATACCGCCGCACCGCTTGGTGCGCCATCAGCAGGATGGCGCCTACGCGGTGATCGTCAGGGAGGGGCTGGACCGCCTGCGGCCGTTTATCTGGATGAACAATGGAGAAGCTCTGCCCGCCAAGCGCTATGGGCGTCTGACCCTGTGCGCGCGAAAGACGGAGGTGGCGCACCAGCACGCAGTCCGCGCCGCGCGGACAGCCCGCAGGCGCGGCATGGGCGTGCGCCGGACGGGACTGACCGCCCGCAGGGCCGGGGCCCGGCGCTGAAGATTCGGAAGCTTTCAGGCATTCAGGTCCCACAGCGCGTTTTCATAGTCCTTGACAAAATACCGCAGATGGGTTCGTCCTTTTGCGAGAACGGTATGCCCCTCAGCTTCGAGCCGTTTCCTCTGCTCCTCAAGGCCGCCCGGATAGTTGGCGTTGAGTTCTCCACCGGCTTTCAACGTCCGCCAGTAGGGCGTTTTGTTCTCCTGCCGCTGGTGGCTGGCCCAGGCTGCTATGGAAACGAAGATCCCCGCTGTGATGGGGTCGGTAAAGTCCGCCCCGTTTTTCCTGGCCAGATGCGCCCGGATGTGACCGACGGTCAGCAGCTTGCCCCGCGGCACGGACCGCATGATTTCGTCATACACAAGGGGCGGTGCGAAATACATTTTTTCCCCACCGTACTTTTGGATGACGGCCGGGTCGGTGATGATCTGAATTTTGGGCATGTCCGTATCCCTGTGAAGCATGGCGTTAAAATCCTTGGTTTCCTCTTTTGCCATTTTTCTCGCCTCCTGCAGCGCAAGCATAGCATCCCGCAGCCGCCTTTGCAATGAGACGGTTTTAAAAAAGTTTCCTGCACAGTGGGTACAAATCTCCGCGGCTGTTTCCTCTGGCGCACCCGGCTGTTTTGCGGTATAATGACACGGTTCCCCATCAAAGAGTCGGCGCGCCGCGCCGGAAGGAGCTACGCATGAAGATATCCAAGCAGGACGCGCTTACCTGGTTCCGCTTTTTTGCCGAGCTGCCGGAGGATGAGGACCTTTTGCCCCATCAGCAGGAAATCGCCTGGGCGGTGTTTTCGCAGATTGAGGAGGCGGTGGATGACCGTTTCCGCCGGCTGAAGGCGCAGATCAGAGGGCTCAAGACGATCGGAGGGCGCACCTTCTTCGTCGGAGATGAGCGCCGCTTTTCCGCAGGGTGCCGCTCCTGCCTCACGGGCACGGGCCTGAGCGCCGTGCGCAAGACCAACAAGTGCAACCT
>USFL01000330.1 GCA_900553905.1 uncultured Eubacteriales bacterium
TCGCTGGCCTCGTCCATGTCAAAATCCGGCGCGCCGCGCACGATTTCGATGTATTGCTCGGTGATCTCGCTCACGAAGATATCCGCAAGGTCGATCTTGGCCTTTCCCACCAGATGCAAAAGCAGATCCAGCGGCCCGTCGAACTGCTTCAGATGAATGCTGACCGCCATCAGCCGCGCCCCGCGATGGCCAGCATCAGATTGAGCACCGCGTCCTCCACCGCGCCGGTCACGGAGGAAAGAATGCCCGTGAGCGCGCCGGTCAGGCACAACGCGATCAGCACCACCTGGGTGATCTGGAACATGTTCTGGTTGAGCGTGAGCCTGCCCTTGAGCACGATGTCGTTGAGGATATGGAAGCCGTCCAGCGGCGGAATCGGCAAGAGATTAAAGATGCCCACACACAGGTTCATGGTGGAGAACATCAGCAGAAAGCGTTGGATATACTGCACCCAGGGATAGCGCATGGCATCGATGTTGTCGGCTCCCGCACCGCCCAGCAGCACCGCATAGCCGATGCCGTCGGAGGAAAGCAGCTCCTTGGCGCCATAGAAGCTGATCACCTCCGGCTTCCACAAAAGGCCGTTGAAGCCCACCGCCAACGCCAGCGACAGCAGGAACAGCGTCAGGTTGACCGTGATGCCCGCTATGCTGACAAGGAAATCGTCGCGGCGGTAGTTCTGGAAGTTGCGGGGATTGACCGGCACGGGCTTGGCCCAGCCAAAGCCCAAAAACACCAGGCACAGCGTGCCCAGCGGGTCCAGGTGCCTGCGCGGGTCCAGGGACAGGCGGCCCAACATCTTGGCGGTGGGGTCGCCGCATTTCCAAGCCACATACCCATGCGCGATTTCGTGCAGCGTCAGCGTCAAAAGAACCGATGCCGCAAAATAGAGCAAGTACAGGATGAATCCGGCCGGATCGCTGGTGAACCACTGCATCCAGCTTTGCAAACGGTTGAGAATACCCATAGGCCCGCCTCCTTGCGTTAAGGGGTAGCGGTTCAATTATACCAACCCGCGGGGGAAATGGCAAGACGACGCGGCAGGAAGGGGAGGAAGGCTGCCATACGGGTTGGACAGCAGAAGAATCATCCCCCTTCCCTGCTTCATATGGGGACCGCCTTTATTGCTGACTTGCAAACAGTAATAAAAAGCAGCGTCCGTACTTAAAGTACGAACGCCGCCCAAAACTCTGTTGGTGTTGTCTTGAAAGCGCTCTTCCGCGAAAAGGCGGCTGTGGGGTTCCTCCGCCGGATCATTTTCCGAGCGCAGCCGTCAGCTTGTCGGGGAAGTTTACCGTCATGCCGTCGCCGTTAAGCGTCAGGGCGCGGCGCATATACGCCTCATCCTTTACGCCCCAAAAGCGCACCGAAAAACCTCTGGCACGAGCCAGCGCCATATCCTTTTCATCTACCAAATCCACTCTGGGGCAGATTTGGCGGATATGCAGGCGCTCCAGATCGTCCAGAATCTGCGGCGTAATGCTCTGGGTAAGATAGCCGGCAGCAATGTCCTCATCCAATGCCCGCACAGCCTCCATGCACTCCCAGAAGAACGAGGTAAGCGTCACCTTGTCGCGGCATCCATTGTCGTTGATGCATTGCAGCGTTTGGGCCTCCACGCCGGGCTGCTTGATCTCAAGCGCCAGCTTAAGCTTCTTGCGGCCAAAATGCAGCAGAAAGGTATCCAGCGTTACAATCCGTTCTCCTTCGAAGCGCTCTCCCTTGAAGGCGCCGAAGTCCATTTCCAGCAGCTGTGCATAGGTATAGTCAGCAATGCACCCTTTTTCACCTGCCACACGTTCCAACGTATCGTCATGGTGCAGCACCAGCACCCCGTCCGATGTACGCTGAATATCCGTTTCGATTCCGTCCGCGCGCATCTCCAGTCCTGCATAGAACGAACGCAGCGTGTTTTCAGGGAAGTACTCGCTGGCTCCCCTGTGCGCATAATTTACCACCGGCATAGTGTATTGCTCCTTTGCGACCGCGATGACGTATACCGTTCGCGGCTTAATACAACATCATGAATTCGTCGATCTCAGCCTGCATTTCCTCCAACGCAGCGCCAATATCCATATCGGGATCTGCTTCGATCTCCGACAGCAGAGCCATCGTCTCGTTCCAGATGGTGGAGTCAGCGGGATGGATGTTCTGGCCCTGAATATACTGCACCTGATCCAGCACGGTCTTCCAGATGGGGTCCTCCATGCGGGTCTGGATCAGCTCGCTGGCAAACTGGCTGTTGGTGAAGGGCATATATCCCTTTTCCAGAGAGGACTGGCTGATTCCTTCGGGCGAAATCAGGTACTTGATGAAGCGGGCGGAGGCTTCCTGTTCCGCTTCGGTGGAGGCAAAGATGGCCAGGCCGTTGCCGCCGATGCATACGTTGAGCTCCTCTTCGCCGGGGAAGAAGGCCATGTTGTACTCGAAGTTGTCGCCCACCGCGTTTTCAATGTTGCTCTTGGAAGCGCAGGAGGTGAAGAAGAACAGCACGTTGCCGTTGGTGAAGTCCGTCTGGGCGGTGGCATGCTGGTTGGCGGGCATCACGCCATCCTTGACCATCTGTCCAAACAGGCTGAGCACCTGCTTCATTTCCTCGGTGTTGACATTGGCGTTGCCGTTTTCGTCAATGACGGTTCCGCCGAAGCACCACACCAGCGGCTGCACATACCAGGGGGTGTCGGCAGCCATGTTGAAGCCGTAGATATCCGTCGCGCCGTCGCCGTCCACGTCCTTGACAGCCTTTTTCGCCGTCTCGATCATTTCGGTGAAGGTCGTGGGCACCTCAAGGCCCAGCTCCTCCAGCATG